>NZ_JZWY01000359.1:0-26629 GCF_000966955.1 Streptomyces sp. NRRL S-495 | reverse complement strand
GCCCGGACGGGGACGGTCGCCACCCTGGCCGGCCGGAGCACCCGGACGCGCGCCAGGCGCGCCGGGACGACGGTCGCCGGGGCGGGCCATACCGGTGGCACTGCCCGAGGTGAACGGGTTGTTGCCCGGACGCGGACCGGCCGGACGCGGGCCCGGACGGGCGCCACTGCCGGCGGCGGGAGCACCGGCGGCGGGGCCACCGGCGGAGCGCGGGGCCTGGGTGGCCGGGCGCGGAGCCTCGGTCTCACCGGACACGGGGGCCGGCGAGGAGAACTCGGCCGCCGGAGCGGCCGGGGCCGCAGCCGCGGGACGCGGCGCCGGGCGCGGGCCCGGTGCCGGAGCACCGGCCGGCTTGGACGCGGCGGCGGGCGCGGCCGGAGCCGCGGGGGCCGCGGCCGCAGGGGTCGGACGGGGACCGGGGGTCGCGCTGGGGCGCGGACCCGGGGTCGGTGCACCCGGCTTGGGTGCGCCCGCGGCCGAACCGGCCGAGGGCTGGGGCGCCGCGGGCTTCCGCGGGCCCGGCTTGGCAGCAGAGCCACCACCGGTGGGGGCAACGCCAAGCGCGTCAGTCAACTTGCGCACGACCGGCGCCTCGATCGTCGAGGACGCCGAACGGACGAACTCGCCCAGCTCGGTGAGCTTGGCCATGACGGCCTTGCTCTCCAAACCAAGCTCCTTGGCGAGCTCGTAAACCCGGACCTTAGCCACTTCACTCCTGTCTTGAGTCCGGGGGTCTCGTCCGCCGGACTGTCGCTACTTCATGGGCGTACCCATCGCGTACTCATCGCGTACTCATCGAGTGCTCATCGCAATCTCGACCTACTTCCACATCGCGAGGTACCTGACTGGTGGCACGACGTACGGCTGCCCGTGCGCCGTGCTTGTTGCGGTGGTTCTCCGCCGCGCGAGCGGCGCGCTGTCACGGGGAGCTGTCGCTCACCCGCTCCTCGATGAACTCACGGAGCCGCTCGGTGTCGAGCGCGCCCTGGAGCCGGAAGGCCCGGGGGAACGCCCGTCGGCGGACCGCGAGGTCGAGACAGGCCGGTTCGGGATGCAGATGCGCTCCCCGGCCCGGCAGTGCGCCACGTGGATCAGGGACGCAGACGCCCTCGACCGCCGTGACACGCAACAGCTGGTGCTTGGCCGCGCGCTTGCGGCAGCCCACGCAGGTGCGTTCCGGGCGTGCTCGGACATGCGTCCGGCCAGACGAAGGCAAGTCTACCCCTCCGGAGGGACATGGCGCCGCCCCGCCGATTCCGGGGGGAACGGCGGGGGGCTCCGACAACAACGACTACTCGGCCGGGGACTCCGGCTCGGCGCCCTCGGTGTCCGGTCGGATGTCGATCCGCCAGCCCGTCAGACGGGCGGCCAGACGGGCGTTCTGCCCTTCCTTGCCGATCGCCAGCGACAGCTGGTAGTCCGGCACGATCACCCGTGCGGAGCGCTGCGCCAGGTCGACGATCTCCACACTCGTCACCCGAGCGGGGGACAGCGCCGCGGCGACCATCTCGCGCGGGTCCTCCGACCAGTCGACGATGTCGATCTTCTCGCCGTGCAGCTCGCCCATCACCGCGCGCACCCGGGCACCCATCGGGCCGATGCAGGCGCCCTTGGCGTTCAGCCCCTGGCGGCGCGACCAGACCGCGATCTTCGTCCGGTGGCCGGCCTCACGGGCGATCGCGGCGATCTCCACACTGCCGTCCGCGATCTCCGGGACCTCCAGCGCGAACAGCTTCCGGACCAGGTTGGGGTGGGTACGCGACAGCGTCACCGACGCCCCACGGACACCCCGGCGCACGGCCACGACGTAGCACTTCAGCCGGGTGCCGTGGCGGTAGTCCTCGCCCGGGACCTGCTCCTGCGGCGGCAGGATGGCCTCCAGCTTGCCGATGTCGACCAGCACGTTCTTCGGGTCGTTGCCCTGCTGGACGACACCGGTGACGATGTCGCCCTCCTTGCCCGCGTACTCGCCGAAGGTCTGGTCGTCGGCGGCGTCGCGCAGCCGCTGCATCATGACCTGCATGCCGATGCTGGAGGCGATCCGGCCGAAGCCGCTCGGGGTGTCGTCGAACTCCTTCGGCTCGACGCCCTCGTCCAGCTCCGACGCGTCCTCGGTGGCCCAGACCGTCACATGGCCGGACTGGCGGTCCAGCTCGACCCGGGCGCGGCGGCGCGAGCCCTCGGTGCGGTGGTACGCGGTGAGGAGGGCCGACTCGATCGACTCGACCACGAGGCCGAAGGGGATGTTCTTCTCGCTGACCAGCGTGCGCAGGGCACTCATGTCGATGTCCACGGCTACGCCTCCTCGTCTTTCGTCACGTTCTTCATGGTGCGGTCGGTGCGCAGGTCGTCACTCCGCACCGTCGTCCCCCTCTTCGAGCAGCTCGTCGAGCTGCTCGTCGTCCTTGCGGTTGAACTCCACCTGGACGCGAGCACGGGCGACCTCGGCGTACTCCAGTCGGCGCTCCTTGGCCCGGCCGCGGCCCTTGACCGGCTGCACCTCGACCAGGGCGCCGTCCTCGTCGGCCGACAGCACCCGGGCGACGATCTCCCCGCCGTCGACCAGGTGGATCTTGGCCAGCCGGCCCTCGGCGCGGATCCAGTGCCGGGGCAGGTCCAGCGGACGCTCCGCACCCGGCGAACCGACCTCCAGCACGTAGGCGCCGGAACCCATCACGTCCGACTCGTCCAGGGCCTCGCCGACCAGCCGGCTGAACTCGGCAACGGTGTCCAGGTCCACGCCGCCGTCGGCGTCCACGTCGATCTGCACCTGGCGGCGGCTGCCCGCCTGGGTGACCTTGACGTCCTCCAGGTCCAGGCCCGACTGCGCGGCCAGCGGCTCCAGCAACGCACGCAGCCGGTCGATGTGGGTGGTGCTCATCCGGGTGGACTCCTCGGCCGCGTCTGCTGTTGTCGGAAGGTCGCACCGCACCCACCGGCGCCGTTCCGGCGCGCGGCCGGGTCGCGGCAGCTCGGCCCAAAGCCTAGCCGGTGAACCGCCCAACCACCGATTCCGCCCCCGGCAGCGCCACCCCCGCCCGGCCCGGTGCGAGCAAGCTCACACGGGCCGCCCGCGCCCGCCGGGAGGGCAATCCACGCCCACACAGGTGAGGATTCTGTAATCATTCACGCCAGCGAGGGCAGGCCGTCCTCCCGTACCCGCCCCGGAGTGACACCCATGCAGCCGCGCAGCCGCCGGACCTTCCTGGCCCTCGGGCTGCTCCTCGTCGGCGGAGCGCTGACCGCCTGCACCGACACGCACCCCCAGGACCCGGGCCGCCCGGCCGGGGACCACCGCCGCCCCGACCCCGACGAGCCGGTCCGCCGGCGCGCCCTCGACGCCACCGACGCCCTGCTGGCCGCCTACGACGCGCTGCTCCCACAGGCCCCCCAGCTCCAGCCGCTGCGCGAGGACGTCGCCCGCCACCGCGCGGCCCTGGACACCGCCACCCCCGCGCCGACAGCCTCCACCGGCACCCCGGGCGTCACCGCTTCCGGCACCACCCCCGGCGCCACCGCGTCCACCACGGCCGCCACCGCACCCACCACCGCCGCGCTGGCCTCCCTCGAACGCCAGACCGCCCAGGCCCGGCTGGCCGACCTGGGCGCCGCCTCCCCGCCGCTGGCCCGCCTGCTGGCCTCGGTCTCCGCAGCCGGCGTCCTGCACGCCGTGGCCCTCGGCGACGCCACCCCGGCCGCTGCCGCCGCCCCGGCACCGTCCGCCTCCGCGTCGCCGTCCGCCTCCGCCTCCGCGTCCGCGTCCCCGTCCGCCGGCGGCACGGCCGCCCCCTTCCAGGACGCCCTCGGCGCCGAGCACGCCGCCGTCTACGGCTACGGCGTGGTCGGTGCCCGCCTCTCCGACGACGGGCAGCGCACCGCGGCCCGTACCGCCCTGGCCGCCCACCAGGCCCGCCGCGACGCCTGGCAGCGCCTCCTCGCCGGCGGCGGCGCCACCCCCGACCCGGCGGCCGCCGGCTACCGGCTCCCCTTCCCGGTCACCGACGCGGCCTCCGCCGGCCGCCTCGCCGCCCACCTGGAAACCCGCCTGACCACCGTCTACGCCGACCTGGTCGCCGCCGTCCCCACCCCCCAGCGACCGCTGGCCGCCGACGCCCTGCGCGAATCCGCCCTCCGCGCCCACCAGTGGGGCGCCGCCCCCACCGCCTTCCCCGGCATCACCGACACCCCCGCCGGGACGAGTACCCCCACCCCGTAGCCGGAGCCGGTCCCGCGCTCCGCCCCAGCGGCCCCCGGCCCTCCCATCACCGACAATGGAGGCGTACCACCACGGGGGAACCGCTACCGAAAGGCCGGCATGTCGGCAGCAGCACCAGGGCAGATCACCGTCCCCGACCGGCTCGCGCGGAACGTCACCGCCGTGCGCCCCGAGGAGGCGGAGCGCTGGCTGGCCGCCCTCCCCGCCCTCGTCACCGCCGAACTGGCCCGGCTGCACCTCACCCTGGACCGCGTCCTGGACCCCGGCGGCTCGCTCGCCCTGGTCGCCTACGTCCACCGCGACGACGACCTCGCCCCGGCCGTCCTCAAGGTCTCCCTGCGCACCCCCGGCACCGCCCACGAGGCCGAGGCCCTCACCGCCTGGGCCGGCCGCGGCGCCGTGCTGCTCCTCGACACGGCGGCCCCCGACCCCGGTACCACCGTCCTCCTCCTGGAGCGCCTGCACGGCGAGATCCCGCTGCGCTCCCTCGCCGAGCCCAAGGCGATGCTGGAGGCCACCAGCCTGCTGCACCGGCTCTGGACCCCCGTACCCCCGGAGCACGCCTTCCCCGGCCTCCCCGCCCCCTTGCCCTCCGCCCCGTCGCCCTCCGCCACCGCCCCGGGCCTCCCGGCCGAGGCCGAACCCCTGCTCGCCGAGGCCCGGGAGACCGCCGCCGCGCTCGCCGCCTCCGCGACCGAGGAGTTCCTGCTGCACGGCGACTTCCACCACGGCAACGTGCTCGCCGCCGACCGCGCGCCCTGGCTCGCGATCGACCCCCGGCCGCTGGTCGGCGAACGCGCCTACGACCTGGCCCGCCTCACCCTGGACCGGGCCGACACCCTGGTCGGCTCCCCCGGCCTCCCGGCCGCCGTCCGCCGCCGGCTGCACCAGCTCGCCGAAGCGCTGGAGGTGGACCGCGACCGCCTCCGCGGCTGGACCCTGGTCCGCGCCGTCGACCTCGCCGGCGCCGCCCTCGCCACGGGCCGCCGCGCCGACGCCGAGCTCTACCTGGAGTTCGCCGGCGCGCTCTGAGCCACGTCCGCGCCGCCCGCCCCGCGCAACGGCAGCGGAGCCCCCATCACCGCGTAGCGCCGCTCCGTGTTCGGGAAGTGCACGGCCCGCGCGAGGTCCCGGTAGCCCAGCGAGCGGTAGAGCCGACGGGCCGGCGTCTCGGCGTCGATCGCGGAGAGGATGCTGCGGTCCGCCCCCGACCGCGCGGTCAGCGTCCGGATCAGCGCGGAGCCGACGCCGCGTCCTTGGAACTCCGGCAGCACATGCAGTTCGGTGACGGCGAAGACGCCGTCCAGCCAGGCCCCGTGCCCCCGGGCGACCAGATAGGGCTCGATCACCGTGCTCCACCAGTGGTCGCGCCGGTTCGGCATCCCGTACCCGAAGCCGACCAGCCGACCGCCGCTGACCGCCCCGAGCGCGATCACCCCGGGCTGCTGGGCGTGCCGTCCGACGATGTGGAGCCGGACCATGACCTCCTCGGGCGTGAGCCCGAAGGCCACCGCCTGGACGTCGAGCGCCTGCGGAGCCCATGCCGCGAGGTCGATGGCCTCGATCCTCACCCCGGCCGGCCCAGTCACCCCGGTCACCCCGCCATCACCCCAGTCACCCGTTCCATGCCCCGGACGTTACCGCCCGGCCACCCGCCACGCGGCCCGCACCGGCAACCCGGCGAACGGCGGCCGGTCCACCGTCAGAACAGCACGCTCATGAAGGCCCCGACCTCGCGGAACCCCACCCGCCGGTAGGAGGCCCGCGCCCGCAGGTTGTAGTCGTTGACGTACAGCGACACCACCGGCGCGACCTCGCGCAGCGCGACCTCCAGCACCGCGGCCATCCCGGTCTCGGAGAGCCCCTGCCCCCGGTGCCCGGGCGCGACCCAGACCCCCTGGATCTGGCAGGCGCCCTCGGTGACGGCCCCGATCTCGGCCTTGAACACGACCTCGCCGTCCTCGCCGAAGCGGGCGAACGAGCGTCCGGTGGTGACGAGTTCGGCAACCCGGGCCTGGTAGAGCAGCCCGCCGTCACCGGCCATCGGCGAGACGCCGACCTCCTCGGTGAACATCGCCACGCAGGCCGGCATCAGGATGTCGACCTCGTCCCGCCGCACCCGCCGGACCAGCGGGTCCGGGGCGATCTCGGCGGACGGCACCGTGGTGGCGAGCAGCGGCTGGTGCGCCCTGACCTCGCGGGCGGGCCCCCAGCTGCGCTCCAGCAGCGCCCACAGGGCCGCGGTCGGCCCGGCCGGGCCGACGATGGAGGAGCAGCGGCGCCCCTGTCTGCGGGCGCGTTCGGCGAAGGCCTGGACGGCCTGCGGGCCGGCCTCCACCAGGACCAGGTTGGCCCCGGCGTAGCAGAGCGCGTCGAGTTCGCCGTGCTCGTCGTACCAGCCCCACATCTCGCCGCCGAGCCGCCAGGGGTCGAGGCCGACGGCCTCCACCCGGGTGGCCACGAAGGCGTTGGCGACGGGGTCGCGCTGGAGGACGGCGAGGGCGTCGGCGAGGTCCGGCGGTTCCAGCACGCGGGTGGTCGCCAGGGCGCGGGCGGCCTGGAACGAGCTGGGGAGCATCACACCTCGATCGAGCATCGAGACAGCACCTTACTGAGACGACGGTGGCCGCACCCTACTCCCTGCCCCCACCCGGGCACGGCCGCGGGGCCGTCCGCGTACGGACGGCCCCGCTTCCGGAAGAACAGCGCGGACCTACCCGGCACCGGGGTGGGTCACTCGCCGGCGGTGACGGTCGGCGCGCCGGACTCGACGCCCTCCGACTCCATCTGCTCGGCGATCTTGAACGCCTCCTCGATCAGGGTCTCCACGATCTTGGACTCGGGGACGGTCTTGATGACCTCGCCCTTGACGAAGATCTGGCCCTTGCCGTTGCCGGAGGCGACCCCGAGGTCGGCCTCGCGGGCCTCGCCCGGGCCGTTGACGACGCAGCCCATGACCGCGACGCGCAGCGGCACGTTCATGCCCTCCAGGCCGGCCGTGACCTCCTCGGCGAGCTTGTAGACGTCCACCTGGGCGCGGCCGCAGGACGGGCAGGAGACGATCTCCAGACCGCGCTGGCGCAGGCCGAGCGACTCCAGGATCTGGTTGCCGACCTTGATCTCCTCGGCCGGCGGGGCGCTCAGCGAGACCCGGATGGTGTCGCCGATGCCCTCGGCGAGCAGCGCGCCGAAGGCGACCGCGGACTTGATGGTGCCCTGGAAGGCGGGGCCGGCCTCGGTGACACCGAGGTGCAGCGGGTAGTCGCAGGCGGCGGCGAGCTGGCGGTAGGCGTTGATCATCACGACCGGGTCGTTGTGCTTGACCGAGATCTTGATGTCGCGGAAGTCGTGCTCCTCGAACAGCGAGCACTCCCAGAGCGCGGACTCGACCAGAGCCTCGGGGGTCGCCCGGCCGTACTTCTCCAGCAGGCGCTTGTCGAGCGAACCGGCGTTGACGCCGATCCGGATCGGCACCCCGGCGCCCTTGGCGGCCTTGGCGATCTCGCCGACCTTGTCGTCGAAGGCCTTGATGTTGCCCGGGTTGACCCGGACCGCGGCGCAGCCGGCGTCGATCGCGGCGAAGACGTACTTCGGCTGGAAGTGGATGTCGGCGATCACCGGGATCTGCGACTTCCTCGCGATGATCGGCAGCGCGTCCGCGTCGTCCTGGGACGGGACGGCGACCCGCACGATCTGGCAGCCGGAGGCGGTGAGCTCCGCGATCTGCTGCAGGGTGGCGTTGATGTCCGAGGTCAGCGTGGTGGTCATGGACTGCACCGAGACGGGCGCGTCGCCGCCGACCGGCACGTTGCCGACCATGATCTGACGGGAGACCCGGCGCTTGGCGAGCGGCTTGAGCGGCAGAGACGGAATACCGAGCGAGATCGCGGTCATGTGCGCAGGGTTCCCCGGGGTCGATGTGTGGTCGGCCCGGCCGCTGGGACGACCGAACCCGGGCGCGCCGACGATCGCGCGCCCGGGCTCCAACGGTACGGCACGGGAACGGGCGTCCGCGCACCCACCGGCCGACCGCTCTAACTGATCTTGACCGGGTTCACCAGGTCGGCGACCAGCACCAGCAGGGTAAACCCGATGAACACGCTGGCCACCACGTACGCGAGCGGCATCAGCCGGGCCACGTCGAACGGACCGGGGTCGGGGCGGCGGAACAGCCGTGCGAACCGGCGGCGGACCGACTCCCAGACCGCGCCCGCGATGTGGCCGCCGTCCAGCGGCAGCAGCGGCAGCATGTTGAAGAGGAACAGCGAGAGGTTGATCCCGGCGAGCAGGTTGACGAAGTAGGCGACCCGCTGGGTGCCCGGGATGTCCAGCGAGAACACCTCGCCGCTCACCCGGGCCGCGCCGACCATGCCGATCGGGGAGTCCGCCTCGCGCGGGGCGCCGTCGACCACCGAGTGCCACAGCCCCGGGATCTTGCCGGGCAGCGCGGCCAGCGACTCCACGCCGTGCTCCGCCATGTCGTACATCCGGTCGACGGACTGCCCGAGGCCGAGCCGGACCACGCCCGTGGTCGGGGTGAAGCCGAGGAAGCCGGCCCGCACCGTCTCGCCCTTGACCGGCAGGCCCTCGGCGTCGTACTTCTGCACGTCGTTGACGGCGATCGTCGGTTCGAGGGTCAGCCGCTGCCCGTCGCGCTCGACCACCAGCTCGACCTTCTTGCCGGCCGACTTCCGGATGTCGCCCTGGAGCTGCTCGTAGTTGCCGATCCGGTCGCCGTCGAAGGACACCACCCGGTCGCCCGGCCGGAGCCCGGCCTGGAAGGCGGGCGCCGCCGGGGCGTCCGCCGGACAGGTGTCGGTCGCCTGGCCGGCCTTGACCACGCACTCCGAGACGGTGCCGATGGTCGGCACCGCCATCGAGACGCCGAAGCCCATCATCACGGTCAGGAAGAGCCCGAACGAGAGCAGCAGGTTCATGAACGGCCCGGCGAACATGACGATCACGCGCTTCCACGGCTTGCGCGTGTAGAACAGCCGGGACTCGTCGCCCTCCTTCACCTCCTCGTAGGAGGCCTCCCGGGCGTCCTCGATCATGGACCGCCAGGGCGAGGTCGAGCGCTGGGTGATCCGCCCGTCCGCACCGGGCGGGAACATCCCGATCATCCGGATGTACCCACCCAGGGGGACCGCCTTGAGGCCGTACTCGGTCTCGCCCTTCTTCCGCGACCAGACCGTCGGCCCGAAGCCGACCATGTACTGCGGCACCCGAATGCCGAACAGCTTGGCCGTGGAGAGGTGGCCGAGCTCGTGCCAGGCGATCGAGAAGAGCAGTCCCAGTACGAAGACCAGGATGCCGACCACCGTCATCACCGTTGCCACCGCTGCGCCTCCGTCATGCCGCTCCGATCGTCCTGTCGTCGTACCGGTCCTCCGCGCGGGACCGTCCGGACGGCCCCGCCCCGGTGGTGCTGCCCGTCCGGGCGGACCGTCAGCCCGCCGCCAGCTCGCGGGCCCGGGCGCGCGCCCAGTCCTCCGCGTGCAGGACGTCCTCCACCGTCAGCGAAGTTCCCCCGGCCGGGGCACCGTGCTCGGCCACGACCTTCGCAACAGTGTCCACGATCCCGGTGAAGGCGAGGCGGCCCTTCAGGAAGGCCTCCACACACTCCTCGTTCGCGGCATTGAACACGGCCGGGCAGGTACCGCCCAGGGTGCCGACCTCGCGGGCCAGCTCGACCGCCGGGAAGGCCTCGTCGTCCAGCGGGAAGAACTCCCAGGTCGCGGCCTTCGTCCAGTCGCAGCCCGGAGCCGCGTCCGGGACCCGGTCCGGCCAGCCCAGGCCCAGCGCGATCGGCATCCGCATGTCCGGCGGACTCGCCTGCGCCAGCGTGGAACCGTCCGTGAACTCCACCATCGAGTGCACGACCGACTGCGGATGGACCACGACCTCGATCCGGTCGAACGGCACGTCGTAGAGCAGGTGGGCCTCGATCACCTCCAGGCCCTTGTTCACCAGGGTGGCCGAGTTGATCGTGACGACCGGGCCCATCGCCCAGGTCGGGTGCGCCAGCGCGTCGGCGGGGGTCACCCCGGCCAGCTCCGCCCGGCCGCGGCCGCGGAACGGGCCACCGCTCGCGGTCACCACCAGCTTGCGGACCTCGGCCCGGGTGCCGCCGGCCAGCGCCTGGAACAGCGCGGCGTGCTCGGAGTCCACCGGGACGATCTGCCCCGGCCGCGCCACCGCCTTCACCAGCGGGCCGCCCACGATCAGCGACTCCTTGTTGGCCAGCACCAGCACCCGGCCGGCCCGCAGCGCCGCCAGCGTCGGACCCAGACCGATCGACCCGGTGATGCCGTTCAGCACCGAGTGGCACTCCATCGCCGCCAGCTCGGTCGCCGCGTCCGGACCGGCCAGCACGGTCGGCAGCGGCCCGCCCGCGGCCTTCGCCGCCAGCGCCTCGCGCAGCGCGGGCTCCGCCGCCGGATCGGCCACCGCCACGGTGCGCACACCCAGCCGGACCGCCTGCTCGGCGAGCAGGTCGACCCGGCCGCCGGCCGCCGACAGGGCCACCACCCGGAACCGGTCGGGATTGCGGAGCACCACGTCGATGGCCTGGGTGCCGATCGAACCGGTGGAGCCGAGGATCACCAACTCCCGGGGGCCGGAGGGGTCGGTCACCTCGGGGGTGAACCGCAGCTGCGGGTGGGCGAGCGAAGTCATGCGCCCATTGTGGCCTGCCCGACACCCTCCCCCGCACCACGGGTTCCCCCGATCCCCCGCACCGGTTCGCCGGACCCGCCGCACCGGTTCCCCAGGACGGCGCCCCCGCCCCGGGCTAACGTCGGAGCCATGCGCATCGTCATCGCCGGGGGCCACGGACAGATCGCCCTCCGACTGGAACGGCTGCTCGCCGACCGGGGCGACCGGCCCGCCGGAATCGTCCGCCGCCCCGAACACGCCGAGGACCTCGCCGCCGCCGGCGCCGAACCGCTGCTGCTCGACCTGGAGCGACCTGGAGGCCGCCGCCGCACCGGAACTCGCCCGGCTGCTCGACGGCGCCGACGCCGTGGTGTTCGCCGCCGGCGCCGGACCGGGCAGCGGCGCCGCCCGCAAGCTCACCGTCGACCGGGACGCCGCCGTCCTGCTTGCCGACGCCGCCGAACTCGCCGGCGTCCGCCGCTACCTCATCGTCTCCTCGATGGGCGCCGACGCCGAGGCCGAGTACCCCGCCGACGAGGGCTTCCAGACCTATCTGCGGGCCAAGGGCGCCGCCGACGACGCCGTCAGGTCCCGCCCCGGCCTGGACTGGACGGTACTGCGCCCCGGCCGCCTCACCGACGGACCCGGCACCGGACTGGTCCGGCTCGCCCCCGGCCTCCCGCGCGGCGCCGTCGACCGGCAGGACGTCGCCGCCGTGCTCGCCGCCCTGCTGCACGAACCCGGCACCGCCGGACGGACCCTGGACCTGCTCTCCGGCGACGCCACCGTCGCCGAGGCCGTCGCGGCCGCAGCCGGCCGGGACTGAGCGCTCCCCCGGCACCCCGGGTACGCCGAAGGGCCCGACCGCGCGGCCGGGCCCTTCGTCAGCACGTGTCTCAGAGGTCCAGGCCGCTGAGGACCATGACCTTCTCGACCGTGTAGTCGTCCATCGCGTACTTGACGCCCTCACGGCCGACGCCGGAGTCCTTGACGCCGCCGTACGGCATCTGGTCGGCACGATAGGACGGCGCGTCGCCGATGATCACACCGCCGACCTCCAGCTCCCGGTGGGCGCGGAAGGCGGTCTGCAGGTCGTGCGTGAACACGCCCGCCTGGAGGCCGAACGGCGAGTTGTTGACGGCGGCGAAGGCCTCGTCCACACCGTCCACCCGGTGCAGCGACAGCACCGGGCCGAACACCTCGCAGGTCGCCAGGATCGCGTCCGCCGGCAGCTCGGCCAGCACGGTCGGGGCGTAGGTCGCGCCCTCGCGGGTACCGCCGGCGAGCAGCTTCGCGCCCTTGGCCACCGCGTCGTCCACCCAGGACTCGACCCGCTTCGCGGCGTTCTCGTCGACCAGCGGGCCGACGTCCGTGGCGTCGTCGTTCGGGTCACCGGTGACCTGGTCGCCCACCTTGGCGACGACCTTCTCCACCAGCGCGTCGTAGACCGAGGCGTCGGCGATCACGCGCTGCACCGAGATGCAGGACTGGCCGCCCTGGTAGTTGGCGAACATCGCGATCCGGGTGGCCGCCCAGTCCAGGTCCGCCTCGGAGGACCAGTCGGCGAGCACCACGGCCGCGGCGTTGCCGCCCAGCTCCAGGGTGGTGTGCTTGCGCGGCACCGAGTCCATGATCTGGTAGCCGACCTTGTCCGAACCGGTGAAGGAGATCACCGGCAGTCGCGGGTCCTGCACCAGGGCCGGCATCCGGTCGTTCGGGACCGGCAGAACGCTCCAGGAACCGGCCGGCAGGTCGGTCTCGGCCAGGATCTCGCCCAGCACCATGGCCGACAGCGGGGTCGCCGGGGCCGGCTTGAGGATGATCGGCGCGCCGACCGCGATCGCCGGGGCGACCTTGTGGGCGACCAGGTTCAGCGGGAAGTTGAACGGGGCGATGCCCAGCACCACACCGCGCGGGAAGCGGCGCACCAGCGCGAAACGGCCCACGCCGCCCGGGTCGGTGTCCAGCCGCATGGTCTCGCCGTTGGTCCGGCGGGCCTCCTCGGCGGCCCAGCGGAACACCGAGACGGCACGGCCGACCTCGCCGCGGGCCCACTTGATCGGCTTGCCGTTCTCCGCGGTGATCAGCTGGGCGATCTCCTCGGTGCGCTCGGCCAGCCGCCGGGCCACGTGGTCCAGGGCGGCGGAACGCACATGCGCCGGGGTCGCGGCGAACACCGGCAGCGCGGCGACGGCGGCCTCCAGGGCCTCCTCGACCTGCGCCTCGGTGGGGATGCTCACCTTGCCGACCAGGCGGCCGTCCCAGCTGTTGTGCACCTCGAAGTCGGCATCGCCGCTCGCCCGGCGGCCGGCCAGCCAGAAATCGTACGTGGTGGTCACCGTGGTACCGGCCTCTCCTCGTCGTCGTCAGGACCCCACGGACGTGGAGCCGCAATCGAGGGTAGGGCGGCCGACGCACCGACCGGATTGGACACGGAGTAGCGTTCACCCGCGCGCCCACTCCACCGCGTCCAGCCGGATCGGCTGTGACTACTCCTCGCCCGAGCGCAGGGCCAGCCAGAGCTCCATCCGGACGTCCGTGTCGTCCAGCGACCGCCCCAGCAGCTCCTCGACCCGCCGCATCCGGTACCGCAGGGTGTGCCGGTGCACTCCGAGATCGGCCGCCGCCGCGTCCCACTGCCCGTGCCGCGACAGCCAGGCCCGCAGCGAGGCCACCAGATCGCCGCGCGCCGTCCGGTCGTGGTCCCGCAGCGGCCGCAGCAGCCCCTCGGCGAAGGCCGTCACGGCGTCCTCCCCGAGCAGCGGCAGCAGCGAGCCCGCGCCGACCTCCTCGTGGTCCACCGAGCGCCGCCCCCCGCGCAGCGCCACCGCCAGCGCCCGCTCGGCCTGCGCGTGCGCCGTCCCGGCGTCCTCCAGCGCGGCCGGCGCCGACACGCCCAGCGACAGGCCCTCGTGCTCCTCCACCACACCCAGGCACGCCCGGTGCACCGCGCCGTTGTCCAGCGCCAGCACCATCAGCCTCGGACCGTGCGCGCCGTCCTCCCGCGCCACCAGCAGCTTCTCGCCGACCCGCGAACCCGCCTGCTCGGCCCGGTCGCCCAGCTCGCCCAGCGACTCCCCGGCGTCCACCCCCTGGCCCGCCCCGGCCACCAGCACCCGGACCGTTCCCTCCGGCAGCCCGCCGAACAGGCCCGCCGCCACCTGCCGCGCCGTCGCCACCTCCCCGGCCAGCACCATCCGCAGCAGCGCCGCGCCCATCCGCTCCTCGGCCTGCCGCAGCTCCCGCGACCGCTCCAGGGTCAGCGTCAGCAGCGCCACCGCCGCGTTCAGCACATAGCGCTCGGTCGGCGTGATCCGGTCCTCGGTGCCCACCGCCAGGAACCCGCGCGCCCGCCGGTCCGCACCCAGCGACTGGACCACCACGTAGTCCTCGTCCGCCGTGTCTATCCCCGGCGCCCGGCCCTGCAGCGCGGCACTCGACGGCGCCGGACGCCGCCGCAGCCGGTCCACCTCCGCCGCCAGCCGCCCGGCCCGGCGCGCCGCCCAGTCCGGCGCCACCACCGACAGCGCGCCCGAACCGTCGTACAGCGCCGCCCAGCCGCCCAGCCGGGCCGCCAGCCGGCGCACCACCGCCGTCGTGCCGTCCTTGCCCAGCGCGGCCCGGGTCAGCTCCTCCTGCGCCTCGAAGCTGGTCGTCACCGCCTCGTACTGCTCGGCCGCCAGCGCCGCCGACACCACCTTGCTGATCGCGATGAACGGCGTCGGCTCCGGCACCCGCAGCAGCGGCAGCCCGCGCTGCGCCGCCGCGTCCACCAGCGGCTGCGGCACCTCCGTGTGCGACAGCCCCACCCCGAGCCCCAGCCCGACCACCCCCGCGTCGGCCAGCCGGTGCACGTACGCCTGCAGCCGGGCGGCCGTGCGGCCCAGCTTGATACCGGTGGTGAGCAGCAGCTCACCGCCTTCGAGGAAGGGCGTCGGGTCGTCCAGCTCACTGGTGTGCACCCAGCGGACCGGCCGCTCCAAATGGTCCGCACCGGCGAGGACCGTCAGATGGAGCGAGGTGTTGCGGACGACGGAGGCAAGTGTGGGGGGCATGGCACCTTCGGGGGAGCGACGCGACCGCGCCATTGCGGCCGGGCGGGGAGAGGGCTGGGAGTCCAGGGGGATCCCCACTTCTCATTATGGACGCTCCGGACAACCGGCACTGCCGAATCCACCTCGAAGGCGAGCTTCGACGGCCCGCCTCAGCCCCGGAGGTCCACCAGCAGCGGCGGCACCTGCTCCCCCGACACCGCCGTCAGCGACACCACCGCGTGCCCCGCCGGCAGGGCGTGCGCCAGGTCGGACGGCGACCAGCGCAGCCGCTCCACCTCCCGGGTGGTCACCGACTCCGTCTGCGCCGTCGTCCCCGACAGCGCCTTGCGCCCCAGCCGCCCGGCCCGCCGCACGATCCCGCCCGAGGTGTCCGGGGCCAGCGTCACCGCCGTCTCGCGGACCAGGTGGGTGCCCCAGGCCTCCGAGAACAACCGCCCGTCCCAGGGTGCGATGCCCGGGAACGCCGCCCGGCAGCCCACCGCCCCGAACAGCGGCGCCCGCAGCGCCTCCGGCAGGTCCACCAGGGTGCGCAGCAGCAGCACCACCCCGGCGTTCGCCCCGCGCAGCCGCTGCAGACCGCGCACGATCCCGGCGTCCAGCGCCGCCGAGGCGTCGTCCACCACCAGGCCCGCGAACAGCGAACGGTCCCCGCGCGACCCGGCCGCCTGCACGAACTGCCCCACCAGCAGGCGCGACAGCATCCGCGCCACCTCCGGATGACTGCGCTCCGGCAGCTTCACCCGCACCCGCAGCGGATGGTCCAGCACCCGCATCGCGAACGGCGGCCGGCCCGTGCCGTCGGTCGCGAACGCCCCCTCGAAGGCCGGCCGGTCCAGCAGCGCCAGCCGGTCCGCCAGCAGCGCCCCCGGATCGTCCGCCCGGCCGCGCTGGTGCTCCCGGTACTCGAGGTCCCGCTCGAAGGAGCCCAGCCGCTCGGCCGCCCGCAGCCCCTTCACCAGGGCCTCCAGCGACTCCGGATCACCGGCGAGCAGCGCCCGCAGCTCGCGCACGCCCGGGTAGCGGCCGAACGCGGCGTGGAACGGGCCGACCATCTGCTGCAGGGCCGTCCGGGCGGTCTCGGCGCGCGCGGTCAGCTCGTCCGGCAGCAGTGCCTCGGCCAGCCGGGCCGCCGCCTCGTCCGGGTCCTGGGCCGCGCCGTAGAGGTCCAGCCCGTAGCGGGACGCGGGGTCGCCCGGGGCGATCACCACGTCGTACCAGGCGTCCGGCCCCAGGTCCGCGTCCGTCGCGCCGATCACCACCGCGCACGCCGTCCCGGCCAGCGCCTGCAGGCACAGCGCCTCGGCCACCGGGCGGGCCAGCCGCGCCGTCTTCCCCGTCCCGGCCGGGCCCACCGCCAGCAGCGAGGTGCCCAGCACCACCGGGTCCAGCGCGAACCCGGCCGACCGGTGGGTCAGCGGGTTCTTCGGCACGTCCTGCGCGGTACCGAGCCGCACCTGGCCCAGCAGCAGGTCGTGCCGCTCCGCCCGGCCCGGCAGTTCGCGCGCCTCCGAGGGGTGCGCGAACGCGGCGGCGCCGCGCAGCGACACCTGCTCGACGAAGGCCGGCAGGAAGGCCGGGTCGGCCTGGGCCGACTCCCAGGCCCGCCGGATCCGCACGTAGTCGACGTCCCCGACCGCCTCACCGTCCAGCCGCCCGGCCGCGACGGCGGCCCCGCCCTGCCGCAGCACCGTCCACGGATCCCGCTGCCGGGCCGCCTCCGACTGCTCCTCCTCCGTGGCCGGCGCCTCCTCCGTCACCGTCCGCGACAGCAGCGGCAGGGCGTAGCGCCGCCACACCTCCGGCCACCGGCCCATCCGGCCGAAGACCTTGATGACGACGGCGAGGACAAGGGCATTGACCGACAGTCCTACCACCGTGACCGCAGTCGAGGACGGATGATCCACCCACACGGTCAGGACGATGAGGCGCAGTGCGAGCTGCGTCCCGTAGACAAAGGCCAACCACCCCACCACCGCGTTCAGCCCCGCCCGCAGGAGCAGCGGCCAGGTCGGGACCTTGGCGGCCTCCGCCCGGTCGGGGTCGAGCTGCCGGTGGTCCTGGCGGAAGACGCCCGGGTCGGCCTCGGGCCGCGGGGCCGAGGCCCAGGCGGCGAGGTCGAAGGGCACGCGGGCCGGGGGACGCGGGTGCGGCATCGGGGTGCGGGGAGTGGCGGTGGTCCGCTCGTCGTGGCTCCGTGCCCCGTCCAGTCCCATCTACGGCCCCGTTCCCTCGCCCGCCGGCCCGACCGCCGTCGGTGCCGCCCATACCCATGCCACCGCCCCGGCGACACGCCCGCGCTCAATGTAGTGGAGCGGAGCCTCCCGGTAGCGGCTCCGCCCGGGCTGGCCGCCCCGGACAAGTCGGACGGCGCAGTGCTACCGAGTGGCGCATGCCTGCCCGGGGAACGCCCCCGTAGCCTGCGAACTACCGAGCCGAGAAGTCTGGAGAAACCCATGAGCGCCGCAACGCCGCTCCCGCAGGAGCGCCGCCTGGTCACCGCGATCCCCGGTCCGAAGTCGCAGGAGCTGCAGGCCCGCAAGCTGGGTGCGGTGGCGGCCGGCGTCGGCACCACCCTGCCGGTGTACGTGTCCCGCGCCAACGGCGGCGTGCTGGAGGACGTGGACGGCAACTCGCTGATCGACTTCGGCTCCGGCATCGCCGTGACCAACGTCGGCAACAGCGCCGAGGCCGTGGTGGCCAAGGCCTCCGAGCAGCTCGCCGCCTTCACGCACACCTGTTTCATGGTGACCCCGTACGAGGGCTACGTCGCCGTCGCCGAGCAGCTCAACGAGCTGACCCCGGGCGACCACGACAAGCGCACCGCGCTGTTCAACTCGGGCGCCGAGGCGGTCGAGAACGCGGTGAAGATCGCCCGCGCGTACACCAAGCGCACCGCCGTCGTGGTGTTCGACCACGGCTACCACGGCCGCACCAACCTCACCATGGGCATGACGGCGAAGAACATGCCGTACAAGCAGGGCTTCGGTCCGTTCGCCCCCGAGGTCTACCGGGTGCCGGTGGCCTACCCCTACCGCTGGCTGACCGGTGCCGAGAACTGCGCCGCCGAGGCCGCCGCGCAGGCGATCGACATCATCAACAAGCAGATCGGCGCCGAGAACGTCGCCGCGATCATCATCGAGCCGATCCAGGGCGAGGGCGGCTTCATCGAGCCGGCCAAGGGCTTCCTGCCGGCCATCGTCGAGTACGCGAAGGCCAACGGCATCGTCTTCGTCGCGGACGAGATCCAGACCGGCTTCTGCCGCACCGGCCAGTGGTTCGCCTGTGACGACGAGGGCATCGTCCCGGACCTCATCACCACCGCCAAGGGCATCGCCGGCGGTCTGCCGCTGGCCGCGGTGACCGGTCGCGCCGAGATCATGGACGCCGCGCACGCCGGCGGCCTGGGCGGCACCTACGGCGGCAACCCGGTGGCCTGCGCGGCCGCGCTGGGTTCCATCGAGACCATGAAGGAGCTGGACCTCAACGGCAAGGCGCAGCGGATCGGCGAGGTCATGCTGGGCCGCCTGCGGGCGATCCAGGAGAAGTACGCCGACTCCGACCGGGTCCGCGTCGGCGAGGTCCGCGGCCGCGGCGCGATGATCGCCGTCGAGCTGGTCAAGCCGGGCGGCAAGGAGCCGCACCCGGAGGCCACCGCGGCCATCGCCAAGGCCTGCCACGCCGAGGGCCTGGTCGTGCTGACCGCCGGCACCTACGGCAACGTGCTGCGCTTCCTGCCGCCGCTGGTCATGCCGGAGCACCTGCTGAACGAGGGCCTGGACATCATCGAGGGCGCCTTCGCCACCGTCTGATCCGGCCCGCGGCCCCGAGGCCGCGCCCGAAGACCCGCCGGAGGGATGTCCGGACAGCGCCGAACGGCCCGCGGGGACCTCAGTCCCCGCGGGCCGTTGGGTTTCGAACCCGGTGTGACGCCCCCGGCGCGGACGGTGAAGATGGTGTGCGGAATCGCTGAAGCTCCTCGGCCGTGCAAGGACCTTGACGTAGTGTCATCACAGATGGACAGCGAGCCCCAGCCATGGGCGGAGCCGTCCGCGGCGTCGCCCCAGGGGGCGGCTCCGCGCGAGGGCCGCGAGGACAACCAGGCCGTCCCGTACGGGGCGGTGCACACCGAAAGCCGATCGACCGGCCGTCCGGCCCACACCCCCCGGGACGCACGGAACGGCGATCATCAGGGCCGCCCCGGAGCTCTCCCCCCTGCTCCGGGGCGGCTGCCTCGCGTCCTCGCCCGGCCGGCGGTGCCGGCGCTCCTGGCCCTGGTGCTCCTGCTGGTGTCCTGGCAGGTCGCCGTGGACGGACCGCTGCTGGAGCTGGACCACTGGGCCCGGCACGCCGTCCGGGAGACCCGGCACGCGCTGCACAGCACTCTGCTCAACCACCTCGGCAAGGCGTTCTCCGACCTGGGCGGGGGCTCGGTGGCGGTGCCGGTGCTGCTGCTGGGCGGGGCGGTCGCCGCCCGGCGGGAGTTCCGGGCGGGGTTCGCCCGGTGGTGGCTGCCGGTGCCGGTGGTGGTGCTGACGGCCGGGCTGATCCCGCTGCTGGTGGTGCCGGCGAAGGCCTGGTTCGCCCGGCCGGGCCCGTTCGGGCTGCCGCTGGCGGCGGACCAGTGGGGCTGGTACCCGTCCGGCCACACCGCGACCGCCACGCTCGGGTACGGGGTGGCGGCCCTGCTGCTGGCGCGGACGGCCGCGCCGCGCGGGCGGCGGGCGCTCGCCGCCGCGGCGGCGCTGCTGGCCGCGGGCGTCGGACTGGGGCTGGTGTGGAGCGACTACCACTGGCTGCTGGACGTGGTGGCCAGCTGGTGCCTGGGCGGCCTGGTCCTGTGGACGCTGGCCCGGTGGCCGCTCACCGGCCGCCCGTCCGCGCGCCGACGGCGCCCGGAGCACTGAGGCCCCGAACCCCGGGCCCGGGCCGTGAACGCCGGGCCGTGCCGCCCGGGGCTCAGCCCTCGGCCGGCTCCTCGTCGTTGCGGTGGACGTGGCCGGCCTCGCCGTTGTCACGGCGCCACTCGACGACCAGTTCGTCGCGGGCGCCGAAGCGGACCAGGTGACGGCCGACGACGTCCTCCAGTCCGGGCAGGTTCTCGGTCTCGCCCTCGACGGCGAGCAGCAGCGCGTCGGGGGTGGCCTCCAGCGTGGCGGTGCCAGCACCGAAGACGAGGGTGCCGTGACCGGTCTCCTCGGACCAGTCGGCCTTGATCTTGCGGCCCATGTGGGCGGCGAGCTGCTTGGCGTAGCGGGCGGAACGGTCGGTGGTGACGCGGGCTTCGGAGCGGGGCACGGGCCCTCCAGGTTCAGGGGAGGGAACTTAGGGTGCCCTCACTCGCCGTCTACGCTAACCCAGATACTGAGTCTTACTCAACATATTTCCGGACGCCCCCGGAGCGGCCGATACCCTTGGTCGAACACCTGCCGAGGAGAGCCGCCCATGACCACCACGCCGACCGACGACGCGGCGAGCTCCTCCCCCGGCACCAGCACCCCCGACGGTGCCGAGCAGAACAGCACCGAACAGGGCAGCACGGAACAGGGCACCGCCGAACAGGACACCGCCGCCGAGCTGGCCGATGCGATGACCCGGGCGATCAAGCGGATCCGCCGCCTCACCAGCGAGCGACTGGAGCCCTACGGCATCACCCCCGGCCAGGGCCGCGCCCTGCGCACCCTCGCGCACGCCCCCGGCTGCGAGCTCCCCGACCGGGCGATGCGGCTCAGTGACCTGGCGGACCGGCTGCACATCGCCCCCCGTTCGGCCACCACGGTGGTCGACGCGCTGGAGGAGGCCGGACTGGTGGAACGGACCCCGGACCCGGCCGACCGCCGGGCCGTGCGGATCCTGCTGACCGAGGCCGGCCGGTCGGCGGTGGAGCGGATCGGCCAGGTCCGCTACGAGGTCTCCCAGGAGTACTTCGGCGCGGTCAGCCCCGCCGACCAGGACGCGCTGCTGCGAGCGCTGCGGAGTGCCGAGGCCGCCTACGCGGCGACCACCGCGACCACCGCCGCGCCGCGCCGGACAGCGCCCCCGGGCGCAGCGCGGTGATCCCGATCCCGGCGATCACCAGCAGCGCGGCGACGGCGGCCACCGGGCCGACCGACTCGCCGAGCAGCAGCCAGGCCGAGGACATCCCGAACACCGGCACCAGCAGCGAGTAGGGCGCCACCGCGGTGGCGTCGTAACTGCGCAGCAGATAGCTCCAGGCGACGAAGCCGAACAGGGTGGAGACCAGCCCGACGTAGCCGATCGCGCCGAGCCCGGCGAGGTCGATCCCGCGCAGCGCGCGCAGGTCGGCCGCCGGGCCCTCGACCAGCAGCGAGAGGCCGAGCAGCGGCAGCGGCGGCACCGCGCTGACCCAGACCATCCAGCGCAGCGCGTCCGGCGGGGCGGCCTTGCGGGTCAGCACGTTGGACAGTCCCCAGGCGGCCGCCGCCAGCACGACCAGGACGAACGCGCCCAGCGGCCCGCCGAGGCCGCGGTCGACGGCGCTCAGCCCGATGCCCGCGAAGGCGACGCCCAGGCCGGTCAGCCGCTGGACGCCGGGACGCTCGCCCAGCAGCGCGCCGGCGAACAGCGCGGTGAACACCGCCTGCCCCTGGAGCACCAGCGAGGAGAGGCCGGCCGGCATCCCGGCGTGCATGCCCAGGAAGAGCAGGCCGAACTTCACCACACCGAGCACCACCCCGACCGCGAGCACCCAGCGCAGGGCGACCTTCGGCGGTCCCACGAAGAAGATCGCCGGGACGGCGACCACCGCGAACCGCAGGGCGCAGAACAGCAGCGGCGGGAAGTTCTGGAGCCCGATGTGGATGAGGACGAAGTTGAGGCCCCAGACGGCGGCCACCAGGACGGCCAGGCCGATGTGACGCGGACTCATGCTGCCGCCGCCCGGGGCGGCCTGCGGTGATGCGCTCATGGCACGAGGATGGCCGCCGGAACCGTGCAGCACCAGCGATGAGTTCTGAAGGCAACGCTTTAGCATTGCTGCATGATGGATCTGGGACGCCTGCGGGCGCTGCACGCGGTGGCCGTCCACGGCTCGGTCGGCGGGGCGGCCGCGGCCCTCGGTTTCACCCCGTCCGCCGTCTCCCAGCAGATCGCCAAGCTGGAGCGGGAGACCAGGACGGTGCTGCTGGAGCGCCAGGGCCGGGGCGTGGTGCTGACGGACGCGGCGCGCGAGCTGGCGGGTACGGCGCAGGCGGTGCTGGGGCTGGTGGAGCGGGCCGAGGTGCGACTGGAGGAGCAGCGCGGCCAGGCGGTCGGACGGCTGCTGGTGGCCGCCTTCGCGACCGGCGCGCGCGGACTGATGCCGGGAGTGCTGGCCGATCTGCGCGAGCGCTGCCCGGAGCTGGACGTGCGGCTGCTGGAGAGCGACCCGTACCCGGCGGCCGAGCTGGTGGCGCGCGGCGAGGTCGACCTGGCGCTCGTCCAGGACTGGCCGACGGTGCCGCTGCCGGTGCAGGAGGGGCTCGACCGGATGGACCTCGGGCCGGATCCGGTGGACCTGCTGCTGCCGGTCGGCCATCCGCTGGCGGAGCTCCCGGTGGTGCCGGTGGGCCGGCTGCGCGGGCAGCGCTGGACGAGCGTGCCGCCGGGCAACATCTGCCACGACTGGCTGGTCCGGACCCTGCGCGAGGCCGGCGAGGAGCCGGACGTGCACTACCGGGTCGGCGAGTTCGAGACCCAGATCGCCCTGATCGGGGCCGGTCTCGGCATCGGGCTGGTGCCCCGGCTGGGCCGGGGCGCGCTGCCGCCGGAGGTGGTGGCCCGGGCGGTGGCGCCGGAGCCGGCTCGGCGGGTGTTCGCGCTCTGGCGCTCCCAGGCCTCGCGCCGGCCGGCGATCACCGAGGCGCTGGACGCGATGCGGGCCCGCTGGGACGCCCGGAGCGGCTGACGGGACGCCCGGGGCGGCTGACCGAGGTGGCCGGGGCGGCTGACCGAGGTGGCCGGCCGGCGGACGCCCCCGCCGTGGCCTCCCGTCAGGAGGCGAAGCCGATCACCAGCCACATGAAGCCGACCCCGCCGAGGGTGCAGAGCAGGGTGGTGCGCGAGGGGTGCGGGCTGTGCGCCTCGGGGAGGATGTCGGAGGTCGCCAGATAGAGCAGGAATCCGGCGAAGAACCCCAGGTACAGCCCGAGCAGGTGCTCGGAGATGGTGAACAGCAGGGTGATCGCGGCACCGGTGACCGGCGCCAGCGCGTCGGCCGCCAGCAGGGCCAGCGCCCGCCGCTTGTTGTTCCCGTAGAGCCGGGTGATCGTGTACGTGTTGAAGCCGTCCGCGAAGTCGTGCGCGACCACCGCGATCGCCACCACCGTCCCGACCGTCGTACCGGCCTGGAAGGCCGCGCCGATCGCGAAGCCGTCCATGACGCTGTGGCCGACCAGGGCCATCGCGGCCGTCAGGCCCACTCCCTGGTGCCGCTCGGCGTCCGACCGGGAACGGCCGTGGGCATGGCCGTGGTTGTGGCCCCGGCCCTGCTCGGTCGACCGGTCCTGCTCGGTCGACCGGTCGTGGCTGGGACGGTGGCCGTGGCTGTGCTCGGCGTACTCCTCCTCGTGGCCGCGGTGGATCGCGACCGCCCGCTCGACGATGTGGATGGTCAGGAAGCCGGCCGCGAACATCAGCAGTGCCTGCGGCACCCCGTGGACCTCCTCGGGCGCCTGGCGCAGCGCCTCCGGCAGGAGGTCGAAGGCGACCACCCCGAGCATCAGCCCGGCGGCGAAGCCGAGCACCAGGTGCCGGCGGTCGCCGGTGCGCTGCGCGACCCAGCCGCCGATCAGCGTCATCAGGAACGCCCCCGCGGCCACCAGGACCGCGGTCACCGCTGCTCCACCGTGACGGTCCGTCCGTTCACTCGTCTCCCCCGTGTCCCGCCCGTCCCCGGGCCGACCGTCGGCCGGTGCCGGCCGGCCGTGTCCCCCAGCGTCGGACACCCCGCGCGCCGTCGCCCGCCGGGCAAGCCGTCGGGGTGAGGCGCCGGGGCGGGCCGTCGGGGCCGGCCGACGGCACCTGCTCCGAGCCGACCACCGTAGTGGATTCCCGGCCTCCCGGACCCCCTCCGGACGCGGGACCGTTCCTGATCACCCCCGCGGCCGGGCCCGCGCGGCTCAGTGCCCGGCGGCGAGCGACAGCCCGAGGTGGGTGTGCGTCAGCTCGCGGACGCCGTCCCCGTCGACCAGGTGGATGTGCCGGTGCCCGTCCTCCCCGGTGAGGTCGAGCGCCCCGTCGGTGAAGCGGCCGGTGGTCAGCCGCAGCCCGCGTTCGGCGGACTCCTCGCGGACCGCCTCCGCCAGGGTCCGGATCTCCTCCTCCCCCACCGGCCCCTCGCCCCGGGAGGCCCACACCACCCAGCGGCCGGGCAGCGCGCTGCCGACGGGCCCCTCACCGGTGGCCACCAGCCCGACCGGGCCGCGCAGCCGTACGCTCCACTGCCCGAGTCCGCCCCGGGTGAGCAGCTCACGGACCAGCTGGGCGAACTCGTTCGCCGAGAGGTCCGGCGCCGCCGGGACGGTGACCGCCGCCTGCGCGGCCGGTTCGACGCCCGCCCGGCCGTACGGGTCGGGGCTGACGGCGGCGTCGAGCTGGCGCAGCCGCACCAGTGCCTCGTCCTGCTCGGCGTCCGCGTAGACGCCCTCGCCGTCGGGCTCCTCGTCGGGGTCGGTGGGCGGCAGCAGCCTGGTGCGGGCCAGCGCGTCACGGTCCGCGTCCACGCTCACCAGGCAGAGCGGCCCAGCGCCGCCGGGCTCGCGCAGCCAGCCGTTGAGCACGACGCCGGCGAGGATCTCGTCGGTGTCGACGGCGTCGGCGGCCTGCAGTGCGCGCAGGGCCAGCCGGGCGACCAGCCGCAGGTAGTCGGAGGCCCGGTCGGCCGGCGGGCGCGGCACCGGGAGGACCTCGCCGTCCGGGGCGAGCCGGTAGCCGGTCAGCGAGGGCACGACGTCCAGCGGCGGCAGGTCGAGGTCGAGCACGGCGGTGCGGGTCAGTGGCCGGTAGACGGCACGACAGGGCGCCGGCAGGTCCCGGGTGTTGGTCTCGGCGGCGGCGAGGGCCCGCTCCAGCAGGGACTCGACGGCGGCCGGCTCGGCCTGCCGGTAGGCCCGGCGGCACTCCTCCAGGGAGTCGTTGTACTCGCGCACCGCCCGCGCCCGGGCCTGCTCGGCCTCGTCGTGGGCGCGCCGGGACTCGTCGACGGCGGGGCTGCCGGCCTCGGCCTGCCGGGTGCGCCACTCCCGCAGGGCCCGCTGGTGGGTCAGCCGGGCCTTGGCCAGTCCGCGCTGGTAGTCGGAGTCGAGCAGTCGGGGGACCGGGGGCCCGTCGGGGTCGGAGGCCGGCGGTTCGGCGGGTGCGTAGTCCTCCCAGCGCGGCTCCGGGTCCGCGCCGGCCGTCGCGGGCGGCGCGCCGTCCGGGTAGGGGCGCGGCTCGTAGCGGCGCAACTGGCTCTCGAAGTCCATGGCCGAGACCGGCAGGGCGGACCGCCGGAGCAGGTCGGCCAGCCGCTCGTGCTCGGCCTGGACGGTGAGCGTGCGGTGGTGGGTGAGCGCGGCGGCCCTGGCGTGGGCGGCGATGTCCTCGTCGCCGCCCGGGCCGAGCGGATCCGGGGCCGGGGCCGGCCGGGCGGTGGACGACGGCCCGTCGGGGACGCCCGGGGGGCGGCCGGACGGATCGTCCGCGGTCGGCTCCTCCACCCCGAGGTCGCGGAACACGGAGGCGAGGAAGCCCGGTTGGGGGGCGGTGACAGCACCGTCGGACTGGCCGTCTGCTGAGTACTGCATCGGTGGTCGTTCCCCCATGCTCGTCCGGCGCCTGCCCGGGGCGGTCGGCAGCCCCTCGGCGGCGAACCGGGGGTCCGCCCCGCTTCCGGACATTGTCCACCGAACGGGCGCACCGGTCAGCAAAGCCTCTCAGTTGGTCCGGGTGTTGGTCAGGTGCAGTCCGATGTAGCCGACATAGATCCGGCCACTGCCCGAACAGTCGTCCAGGTAGTGCAGCCGGGGCGCGGTGCGGCCGCCGCCGATCCGCAGGTGTGCCCCCATGAAGGCGCGTCTGGACGTGTCCACGCACTCCGGCACCGGGAGCATCCGCTCGCGCTTCCACTTGGCGTGGCTGTGGACCGTCCGCGACTCGCCGCGCACCGCCTTGCGGGGCGGGAAGCGGTGGCAGCCGGCCGGGGTCCGTTCGCACCACTGCTTGAAGTCGCCGCCCGCCCGGCCGCGGACCGCCGCCTCGGCGTACTCCTGGAGCGCGGTCAGACCGTCCCAGGTGAGCCGGGCCCAGCCCCCGCCGGCGCAGCGCAGCTCGTCGAGCGCGAGCGCGGCCTTCTGGTCGCCGGTGAAGGTGAGCAGCGGGAACTCGCCGAGCCGGTCCATCAGCTCGGTGAAGGTGAGCGGGATCCCGCCGTGGCCGCCGACCGGTCCGGTGCGCCGCCGCCCGGCCCGACGGGCGGCGGCGGGCAGAACGGGCTGGGACGGGACCGGTGGGACCGGGACGAACAACGTCGGCGGGAGCGGCACCGGTCCCCCGCCGGGTGCGGTGCAGAGCCGGCCGGCGGATCCGCGCCCCGCCCCGGGGCCGGCCGTCCGGCCGGGGAGCGGGCCGCCCGCGGTGAGGGCCTTCGGCTTGGGCCGCTCGCGACGGTGCTCCCGGCGGCCCTCGTGGCGCGCGGGGTGGGAGGCGTACGGGGGGTGGGCGGGGC
>NZ_JZWY01000348.1:0-762 GCF_000966955.1 Streptomyces sp. NRRL S-495 | reverse complement strand
CCCGGCACCCGGACCGCCGCCCGGACCCCCGACGCCGCCGGCGCCGCCCGCACCGCCGGGACCCCCGACCGTGACGGTCCAGGGGCCCTGACGGGCCGGGGCCGTGTGCTGCCCGGGGCCGTGTGCTGCCCGGGGCCGGTCACTCCAGCGCGAGCGCCTTGGCGCGCTGGTACTCCTCCTCCGTGATGGAGCCGTCCCGCCGCAGGTCCGCCAGCCGGGCCAGTTCCTCGGCGGCGCTGGGCCGCTTGGCCTCGGGCCCGGCCGCGTCCCGCACGTAGTCCCGGAACTCGGCGTCCGCCTGCTTCACCCGGGCCGCCTCCCGCATCCCCATGCCCTTGCCGCGGGCGATCAGATAGATGAACACGCCCAGGAACGGCAGCACGATCAGCAGCACGCACCAGCCGGCCTTGCCCCAGCCGCCGACCGAGTCGTCCCGGAAGAGGTCCCCGAAGACCCGGAACAGGAGCATGAACCAGAGGATCCACAGGAAGAACCACATGGTCGTGAGGAAGATGTTCATCAGCGGATAGTCGTCCATCGCCTGCCTCCGGAGAACGAGCCGACCGGGCCACCGGGCACCGGGGTCCGACCCCCTGCGGCCCACGGTGACGCCTGCCGCCCGCCCGCGCACCACCCCCGGCGGGTGAGGCGGGACCGGGGCGGGGGTGCCCGGCGCGGCCCGCGTGCCAAGCTCAGCCCGCCCCGGTCACCCCGCCCGCCTCGCTCATCCCGCCCGCCTTGCTCATGCGGCGGGCGCCGGCC
>NZ_JZWY01000347.1:0-10645 GCF_000966955.1 Streptomyces sp. NRRL S-495 | reverse complement strand
CTCATGCGGCGGGCGCCGGCCTCACTCGGACCAGTCCGAGCCGAGGATGACCTCGACGAAGTCACCCCGCTCGAAGCCCGGGACGAAATGCGCCAGGACATCGGTCTTGACGTTGCCGAAGGTGGTGGCCGGGCGGTCCTTGATGCCCTCGGTGAACGCGGCGAGGATCCGGTTCTTGAAGTCCGGCCGGGGGTGCGCGGCCGTGACGGCGGCGCGCTGCTCCTCGCTCACCGCGTGGTAGCCGATGCCGAGGACGTCCAGCTCCACGCCCCGGGTGACCAGGGCGATCTCGGGTGCCATGTGCAGCGGGACCTCCGGGGTGGTGTGCAGGGCGATCGCCGTCCACACCCGGTCGGCCGGCTCGCCGGTGATGCCGTGGGCGTGCAGGAACCGCCGTGCCTCCTCGGCGCCGTCGATCTCGAACCGCCGGTCGGTGCGGGCGAATCGCCCGGTCAGCCCGAGGTCGTGGAACATCGCCCCGACGTAGAGCAGCTCCGGGTCGTAGTCCAACCCCTGCTCGGCGCCGCGCAGCGCCCCGAACAGGAACACCCGGCGGGAGTGGTCGAACAGCAGCGGCGAGGCCGCGTCCCGCACCAGCTCGGTCGCCTCCCTGGCCAGGGCGCTGTCCGGGATCCGCACTCCGGCGATCGTCTCGCTCATCTCGACTTCCCCATTTCCGCTCTTGCTTCGACGCTCTCTCGGTGAACTCCTCCACTGTCGCGCGGTGGCGTAGGCTGGCGCCATGTCCTTTCGGCCCTCCGCACCACGGATCCGGACATGACGGATCCGGACCCGACCGAGCAGGGAAAGACGGATCCGGGCACGCCGGAGCAGGACCCGCCCGGCCGGGTCGCCTTCCTCGTGTTCGACGAGCTGACCCTGCTCGACCTCAGCGGTCCGCTGGAGGTCTTCCACCTGGCCGGCGCGCTCGGCCACCCGTACCCGACCGTCCTGGTCTCGCCCCGGGGCGGCACCGTCACCGCCTCCAACGGCGTCGCGCTGGCCGGGACCGTCGCCCCGGCGGACGCCGGCCCGCTGGACACCCTGGTGATCGTCGGGGCCGACCACCTCGCCACCCGGGGGCCCGACCGGGAACTCCTCGCCGCCGCCCGGGACCTCACCGCGCGGGCCCGGCGGGTGGCCACGGTCTGCAGCGGAGCCTTCGTCCTGGCCGCGCTGGGACTGCTGGACGGCCGCCGCGCCACCACCCACTGGCGGCACGCCGCCGCGCTGGCCCGGCGCCACCCCGAGGTCCGCGTCGAGCCCGACGCCCTGCACGTGCGCGACGGCCGCTTCCACACCAGTGCGGGCATCAGCGCGGGCATCGACCTCGCCCTCGCCCTGGTCGAGGACGACCACGGCGCCGACACCGCCCGGGGCATCGCCCGCGAACTCGTGGTGTTCATGCGGCGCCCCGGCGGCCAGTCCCAGTTCTCCACCGCCGCGGCCGACCCGCCGGCCCGGGGCGAGCTGCTGCGCGCCGTCACCGAGGCCGTCCTGGCCGACCCGGCGGCCGACCACGGCCTGCCCGCGATGGCCGCCACCGCGGCGGTCAGCACCCGTCATCTGACCCGGCTGTTCCGCGCCGAGCTGGGCACCTCCCCGGCCCGCTGGGTCGAACGGGTGCGGCTGGACCGCGCCCAGCAGCTGCTGCTGGACGGCCACAGCGTCACCTCGGCCGCCCGGCGCAGCGGCCTGGGCAGTGACGAGAGCCTGCGCCGGGCCTTCGCCCACCATCTGGGCACCACCCCCTCCGACTACCGCCGCCGCTTCGGCACCGCCCAGCTCCCACCGCGCTGACCTGCGACGCCCGTGCCGCCGACGACCGGCGGCACGGGCTTTGGCATGCCCGCGCCAGTCCCATCATCTCGTTGTAACGTTTTCGCTCTGTACGACGAAAAATTTTCGAAAACTGTTGTTAACCATTCATGGCCTGGCTAGATTCACTCCCGTTCCCGCGATCAGCGGGACGGCGGCGGCACCGATCGGTGGTGCGTCGCAGTCAGTCGGGACCGCCGCGTGCGGCGCGGTCCCGAGCAGAGCGAAGGAGCTCCGGACATGGGTGGCAGAATCGTGGGCGGGCCGAGTCGGCGTGGCTTCCTCAAGGGGATCGGCGCGGCGGCCGTGGCCGCCGGCGGAGGTTCGGTCCTGGCCGCGTGCGGCGGTTCCGACTCCGGCGGGGGAGACGCGGGCGGTTCCGGCGAGCTGTCCGGCTCGGTCACCGTGTGGAGCTGGAAGAACCCGGCGGCGGAGCTCAAGGCCCTGATCCCGGCCTTCAACGCCGTCCACCCCAAGGTCAAGGTGACCGTCCAGGACATCGGCAACCCGGCGATCTGGGACAAGATCACCATCGCGATGGCCGCCGGCGGCCAGGGCCTCGCCGACGTGCTGCACATCGGCGTCGACTACCTGCCCGGCTACATCGAGAAGTTCCCGGGCGGCCTCGCGGACCTCGGCGCCCTGGGCGCCAACAAGTACGCCGACGCCTTCGCGCCGGGCCTGTGGCAGACCGTCTCCCGCCAGTCCAAGGTCTACGCCCTGCCGTGGGAGGCCAACGCGAGCGGCTTCTTCTACCGCAACGACCTGTTCCAGAAGGCCGGCGTCGACGCCGCCTCGCTCGCCACCTGGGACGACGTCATCACCGCGGGCAAGAAGGTCAAGGAGGCCACCGGCACCGCGCTGCTGGCCGTGGACCGCTCGGCCTCGCAGGCCGACTCGGCCAACCTCTTCCAGCTGCTGCTCCAGCTCCAGGGCACGTTCTACTTCAACATCGACGGCAAGATCACCATCAACTCGCCGGAGGCCGTCCGGGCGCTCACCCTGATCAAGGAGATGAACGACGCCGGGCTGCTGCTCGACGTCCAGGGCTCGCCCGGCGCGCCCGGCTACGACTCCGCGGTCAAGGCCGGCAAGGTCGCCGTCTGCCCCAACCCCGCCTGGTACGGCGGCTACATGGAGTCCCTCGCCGCCGACCAGAGCGGCAACTGGCGCCTGATGCTCCCGCCGGCCGTCACCCCCGGCGGCTCGCGCTCGGCGATCGTCAACTCCACCCACCTGGCCGTCGCCGGCTCCAGCAAGAACCAGCGGGCGGCGTTCGCCTTCGCCGAGTTCGCCCTCACCCGGCCCGAGTCCCAGGTCCCGATCTACAAGAACAAGGGCATCTTCCCGGCCCTGCTCAAGGCCTACGACGACCCGGCCTTCCACACCGAGAGCGCCTACTTCGGCGGCCAGAAGTACGCCGAGGTGCTCCTGGAGGAGCTGTCCAAGCCGTCGGTGCCGACCAACTACACCGCCGACTACGCCCGGGCGCTGAAGGTCATCGACGACGCCCAGACCAAGGTCCTGCTCCAGGGCGCCGACCCGGCCACGGTGCTGCGCGCCGCCGCCGACCAGCTCGTGCAGCAGACCCTGAGGGCCCAGGCATGACGACCGCAACACCGGCGACGGCGGGAACCGGGCCCCACCCCGGACCCGCCGCCGCCCCGGCCCGCCGGCGGGCGGGCCGGGGCGGCGGCGCCCGCCTGGCGCCGTACCTGTTCGTCCTCCCCGCCCTCGCGCTGTTCGCCGCCTTCCGGCTGTACCCCGTGGTCTGGTCCTTCGTCCTCAGCCTGTACCGGACCGAGGGCACCACCCAGACCTGGACCGGCCTCGGCAACTACGAGCGGCTGCTGAACGACCCGCTGTTCTGGAAGGCGCTCGGCAACACCGCGCTGATCCTGGTGGTCCAGGTGCCGGTCATGCTCGCCCTCTCGCTGGGCCTGGCCGTGGCGCTCAACTCGGCGCTGCTGCGCTGGAAGCCGCTGTTCCGACTCGGCTTCTTCCTGCCGGTGGTGACCGGCCTGGTCACCTACGGCCTGATGATGGGCGCCCTGCTCAACCAGGACTCCGGCGCCGCCAACTGGCTGCTCCAGCTGGTCGGCCTGCCCGAGGTGCACTGGCTCAACGACCCGTTCTGGGCCCGGGTGTCCATCATGCTCGCGCTGACCTGGCACTACACCGGGTACAACGCCGTCATCTACCTGGCCCGGCTCCAGTCGATCCCGGCCGAGCACCACGAGGCCGCCGCCGTCGACGGCGCCGGCCCCCTGCGCCGGTTCTGGCACGTCACCCTGCCCGGGCTGCGCCCGGCCCTGCTGCTGACGGTGGTGCTGTCCACCATCGGCACCCTGCAGCTGTTCGACGAGCCGTTCATCATGACCGGCGGCGGCCCCGACAACGCCACCACCACCATCGGCGTGTACCTGTACCAGACCGGCTTCCGGTACTTCGACTTCGGCTACGCGTCCGCCATCGGCTACGCGCTGGTCCTGATCATCTCGCTGTTCGGCCTCATCCAGGTCAAGCTCGCCAAGGAGGAGGACTGATGGCAGCCACCACCAGCCCCGCGTTCCGCGCGTCCCGCCGCGGCCAGGTGCTGCTCACCGCCGGGATGCTCGCGCTGCTCGCCTTCACGGTCGCACCGCTCTACTGGCTCGCGATCGCCTCCACCCACACCTCGCACGACATCTTCGGCCGCCCGCCGCAGCTGCTGCCCGGCGGTGAGCTGGGCACCAACCTCGGCAACCTGGAGGAGTCCGTCGGCTTCGGCCGGGTGGTGCTCAACTCCCTGATGCTGTCGGTCACCTACACCGTGCTCGGCGGGATCGTCTGCACCCTGGCCGGCTACGGCTTCGCCAAGTTCCGCTTCCGCGGCCAGGGCCTGATGTTCTCCGTGCTGCTGCTCGCCCTGGTGGTGCCGACCCAGCTCACCATCGTCCCGCTGTTCAAGATGATGGTGAACCTGGACTGGCTCAACACCTACCAGGCCGTGCTGCTGCCCAACCTGGCCCTGCCGTTCGGCATCTTCCTGATGCGCCAGTCCATGAGCGCGCTGCCGGACGAACTGCTCCAGGCCGGCCGGATCGACGGCTGCGGCGAGCTGCGGCTCTTCCTGCGGATCGCCCTGCCGACCATGCGTCCGGCCCTCGCGGCGCTCGCCATGTTCATGTTCCTGTTCCAGTGGAACGACTTCCTGTGGCCGCTGATCGCACTGCGCGACCCGGCCTCGTACACCATCCCGGTCGCCCTGGCCGCGCTCACCGGCAGCTCCGACGTCGACTACGGCCAGCTGCTCACCGGCACCGCCGTCGCGGCGGTCCCGATGGCCGTGCTCTTCCTCTTCCTGCAGAAGCACTTCGTCTCCGGGATGCTCGCCGGGGCCGTCAAGCAGTGACCGCGGCAGCGCCGGAACCCGGCACCACCCCCGGCACCGACCCCGGCGCCACCTCCGACCCGACCCCGACCCGAGAGAGGCCCGCCGTGCAGACCGGCTCCATCGACCTCGCCGCGCTGCCCACCTTCACCCCGGACCAGTGGGAGGGCGGCACGCACGAACTGCTGTTGCACGGCGTCCGGATCACCGTCCAGGCCGCGCCCGGCACCGTCGACACGGCCCACGAGGTCGACGACACCGCCTGGAACGCCGCCGGGACCACCGCCGGGATCACGGCGGGGGCCACCGCGGGGACCACCGCCACCGCCGGGATCACCGCCACCGCCGACACCGGGGTGACCGTCCGCCTGGACGTCCCGCTCGGCGACGCGGCCGGCTTCTGGCACCCCAACGCAGGCTGGGAGCGCACCCTGCCCGCCGACTGGTCGCCCTGGCGCCCGGTCTCCCTGGTGGACTCCGCCCCGGTGGGCTGCCTGTACGACACCGCCGGGCGCACCATGCTCGCCTTCGCCGCCGACCGCACCGTCCGGCAGACCGCCGTGCGCTTCGGCGTCAGCGAGGAGCACAAGCGCTTCGGCGTCTGGCTGCGCTTCCCGCTCGCCGCGGGGGAGACCTTCCGGCTGCGGCTCGCCGCGCCCGGCGCGACCCTGGCCGCCGCGCTGCGGGACCTGCGGGAGTGGTTCGCCACCCTGCCGGAGGGCACCCCGCTGCCCACGCCCGACTTCGGCCGCACCCCCGTCTACTCCACCTGGTACGCCTTCGCCCAGGACGTCACCGCCGCCGGCGTCGAGCGGGAGGCCGTGCTCGCGGCCGAACTCGGCTGCGGGCAGCTGTTCCTGGACGACGGCTGGCAGCTGCACGGCGACGGCCGGGGCTACGCCGGCTGCGGCGACTGGACCGCCGACCCGGTCAAGTTCCCCGACCTGCGGGCCCACGTCGAGACCGTCCGGGCGGCCGGCCTGCGCTACACCGCCTGGATCGCCCCGCTGCTGCTCGGCGAGCGCGCCGAGGCCCACCGCACCTGGGCCCGGTTCGCCCCGCACTACGTGCACCGGCTGGACTGCCGGATCCTCGACCCGCGCCACGCCGAGGTCCGCGAGCACGTCGTCCGGGTCTGCCGCGACGCCGTCGCCGACTACGGCCTGGACGGACTGAAGATCGACTTCCTGGACGAGGCCGTGGCCTACGGCGCGGCCCCCGTGCCCGAGGACGCCGGCCCGGGCTTCGTCGCCGACGTCGGCGAGGCGATGGCGCTGCTGCTCGCCCTGCTGCGCGAGGAGCTCAGGGAGCTGCGCGGCGACGAGTTCGTGATCGAGCTGCGCCAGCGCTACACCGGCCCGGCCATGACCGCCTACGGCAATCTGCTGCGCGCGATCGACTGCCCGGCCGACGCGGTCGCCAACCGGGTCCGCACCCTGGACATCGCCATGCTCGCCCCCGGCGGGGCCGTCCACTCCGACATGCTGATGTGGGACCCGGAGGGCGCGCCCGAGGTGCTCGCCCGGCAGGTCCACGGCGCGCTCCACTCGGTGCCGCAGATCTCCGCCCGGCTCACCGAACTCCCCGCGCCGCACCGCGAGGCGCTGGCGTTCTGGCTGGCCACCTGGCGCCGGCTCGCACCCGCCCTGACCGGCGGCCACTACGAGCCCGGCCGTCCCGACGAGCTGTACCCGCAGGTCACCGCGAGACACGGGGACCAGTGGGTGGTCACCGCCTACGACGAGCGCCCGGTCACCCTGCCCACCGGCCCCTGGCAGGCCCTCACCCTGGTGAACGCCTCGACCACCGGCCGCCTGCTGCTGGAGGTCGAGGGGCCCGCCCGCCGGGTCCGGATCGAGCCCTACGACGCGGCCGGCCGGCCCCGTCCCGAGCTGCTGCTGGACCTCGCGGAGGGCCTGCACTCGGTCGCCGTCCCGGCGGGCGGCCTGTGCGACGTCACCGAGGCCACGGGATGACATAGTTACGGCCGACCGGCGAAACGATCAACGCATTGGGGGCAGGGAAGTGGAGCAGGAGAAAATCGGGATCACCGAAGTCGCGCAGCACGCCGGTGTCAGCGTGGCCACTGTCAGCCGGGTGCTCAACCGCAAGGCCGGCGTGTCGCAGAAGACCCGTCAGCTGGTCGAGCGCGCCATGGAAGAGGTCGGCTACGAGCGCGGCGCCGCCTCCGGCGGCATCGTCGGGGTGATCACCCCGGGGCTGTCGATCCCGATCTTCGGCGTGATGGCGGAGCGGATCGGCCTCGCGCTGGCCCCGCACGGCCTGCGGGCCGTGGTCTGCCCGGCGCTGCCGGGCGGCGTGCAGGAGCGCGACTTCCTGAAGTCCCTGCTGGACCTCGGCGCCACCGGGATAGTGTTCTGCTCCGCCAGCAACACCCTGGAGAACATCGACCCCGAGGTCCTCCAGCTGCTGGAACACCGCCCCGTCCCCTATGTCTGCATCAACGGCCGGTTCGAGGACAGCCCCTCCGTCGCCTTCTCCACCGACGACGCCTACGCGGCCGAGCTGTCGGTGCGCCATCTGCACGGGCTCGGCCACCGCCGGATCGCGATGGCGGCCGGCCCGGTCGGCAACCGCCCCACCGACCGGAGGGTGGCCGGCTACCGGGCCGCGATGACGGCGCTCGGCCTCGGCGAGGACGAGCAACTCGTGGTGCACCAGACCTACTCGGTCGAGGGCGGCCAGTTCGCCGCCGAGCAGCTGCTCGCCCAGGGCGTCACCGGAGTGATCGCCGCCAGCGACCAGATGGCGCTCGGCGCGATCCGGGCGATCCGCCGGCAGGGGCTGTCCGTCCCCGAGGACATCTCCGTGATCGGCTACGACGACGGCCCGCTCATGGAGTTCACCGATCCCCCGCTCACCACGGTGCGCCAGCCCGTCGACCGGCTGGCCGCCGAGGTCGCCCGGGCGCTGGTCGGCCTGCTCTCGGGCCACCAGGTCCCGGTCGGCGAACTGATGTTCCAGCCGGAGGTGGTCGTGCGCGGCACGACCGCCCCCCACCGTCCCCGTCGGCCGCCAGCCTGAGCCGCCGGGGGCGCACCTTCCACAACGATGTCGGAGGATACGTTGCCCCACCCCGTTCCCCGTCGCAGCGCGCCGCGCGTCCACGCCCACCTGGGCCTGGTCTCCCTCGCCGCGAGCGCCCTGACCCTGCTCCCCGCCGGAGCGGCCCGTGCCGCCGGCGAGCCGGTGGCCGCCGGAGCCGCCTACACCATCGCCTCCGGTGCCAGCGGCCAGTGCCTGGGCGGCCTGTGGGCCGCCGGCACCGACCGCACCCCGGTCGTGCAGCAGCCCTGCCAGGGTGTCCTGGGCCAGCGCTGGCAGTTCACCCCCAACGGCCGCGGCGGCTACCGGATAGCCGACCGCTCCGCCCCGCAGTCCTGTCTCAATGTCGAGGGCGCCTCCACCGCCCCCGGTGCCGCGCTCATCGAGTACGCCTGCGACGACTCGGCCAACGAGCAGTTCACCCTGGAGAGCGCGGCCAACGGCGCCTTCCTGGTCCACCCCGCCAACGGCGCGCTCTGCGTCGACCTGCCGAACGGCGCCCCCACGCCGAACGCGCCGATCCAGCAGTCCACCTGCCACGGCGGCCTCGGTCAGCAGTGGCTGCTGACCCGGGCCGACCCGCTGGTGTTCGGCGACCCGGGCTTCGAACAGGGCGGCAGCGGTTGGACGTTCAGCGCCCACACCGGCACCGCCGGGAACAACGCGCACCGCGGCTCGCGGGCCGCCTACCTGGACGCCGGCACCGGCTACCGGATCAGCCGGACCGCCACCGCGCCGCAGGCCGGCGGCTACGACATCGGCGCCTGGATCGCCTCCTCGGCGGCCGGCGGCACCCTGACCGTGCAGGTCAACGGCACCACCGCGGGCACCGTGACGATCCCCTCGCAGCGCGTCTACGCCCAGTACACCGTGTCCGGCGTGCGGGTGGCGGCGGGCGACACCGTCACCGTGGCGATCGACTCGGCGCCCGGCGGCTGGGTCAACGTCGACGACGTCACCGTGGCCCCCGCCGCCCCCAACGCGCCGCGGCTCACCTCCTCCGACGCCACCGTCACGGCGATGTTCGAGTGGGCCCGGGCCAAGGCCAACTCCTTCAGCTCCCAGCCCGGCGCCACCGGCCCGCTCAACGCGGACGAGCGCAACAGCGGCGGCAGCGGCCAGGGCGTCTACGCCGCCTCCTACTGGGCCGGCTACCCGCACCGCTCCGGGTTCTACTCGCGGGACTTCGCCCACCAGGTGGTCGGCGCCCACCTGCTCGGCCTCGACGGGGCCACCAAGACGATGCTCCGCTCCTTCGCCTCCTCGGCGGCCGGCGCCCCCGACCACATGCCGTACTGGGCCGTCAACTTCGACGCGAAGACCCCGCTGTCGATCGACTACCGCAGCCCGACCTCGTTCGTCCGCGAGCTCCCCGCCGCCTTCGAGCTCGCCCAGAAGATCAACGAGGCGTACAGCTGGACCGGTGACACCGACTACCTGAACGACCCGGCGATGTCCGGCTTCGTCGCGAGCACCGTCGGCCCGTACATCACCGGGCACACCGGCCCGATCGACAACGGCGGCGTCCCCGTCGCCCAGGCCACCAGCGGCGACATCTTCAAGGGCGTCGCCAGCTACAACGAGAACGGTGCCACGCTCGCCGAGTCCGGCGACGCCATCGCCTCCCAGTACCGCGCCTACCTGTCCGCCGCCGAGCTCGCCACCGCCAAGGGCGACACCGCCACGGCCGCCGGACTGAACGCCAAGGCCGCCACCCTGAAGTCCTACTTCAACTCCACCTGGAGCGTGGACCCGAGGAACCCCGGCCGGGTGGTGCGCGCCTACGACGTCAACGGCACCGCGTACAGCGACTGGGGCAAGGAGAACTCCTGGTTCATCCCGCTCAAGGGGATCATGGACCCGGGCGCCCGGCAGAACGACTACCTGGCCTGGATCGACGCCCAGGCCTCCGGCAGCGGCGCGCCCGAGAACCTGGAGGCCGCCACCTACCTGCCCGACGTCTTCTTCGCCCACAACCAGCCCGCGAACGGCTGGAAGTGGATGCGCTACGTCTACGACCGGGCCGGTGCCACGCACAGCAGCGGGCGCTTCCTCAACGGCGACTACCCCGAGATCGCCTTCACGCTGCTCGGCCAGACCGTCCAGGGCCTGTTGGGCGTCCAGCCCGACGCGGCCGGCCAGGCACTCACCACCGCCTCCGGCCTGCCCGCCGACATGGGCTGGCTGCAGCTGAGCTCCGTCCCCGTCGGCACCGGCACGGTGACCCTGCGCCACGACGGCGGCACCCGGTCGACGCTGACCAACACCTCCGCCGCCGGAAGCCTGACCTGGACCGCCCGGTTCACCGGCGCCCACAGCGGCATCACCGTCGACGGCGCCGCGCAGACCGCCCGCACCGTCACGGTCGACGGGACCGTCTACACCTAC
>NZ_JZWY01000346.1:0-26988 GCF_000966955.1 Streptomyces sp. NRRL S-495 | reverse complement strand
CGTCTACACCTACGCCACCGTCACCGTTCCGGCCGGTCGCACCTCGGTCGTCGAGGTCACCGGCTGACAGAGACCCCCGGCCGGGGCGCGGGATTCCCCCACGCCCACGCCCCGGCCGGGCCCCCGTGGCCCGCCCCCGCCCCGACCGGAGCGGGGGCGGGCCCGCGGACGACAGGGCTCCACCGGCCTGCGCCGGGTGGAGCCCGTCGTCGTTCGCCGTGCCCGTACCGGTGCTTGTCCGGTCGCCGGTGCTGTTCGTTCGCCGCAGGTCAGCCGGCGGGCCAGGCCCGCAGCAGGGCGTCCAGCGCGTCCAGGATCCTGGCCCAGCTGTCCTCGGCCGTGCGGGGGGTGTGCTGGAACCCGCCGGAGCGTTCGAGCGCGACATAGCCGTGGAAGGTGCTGCCGAGCAGGCGGACGGCGTCCGTCTCGTCGGGCTCGGCGAGGTGGTAGCCGCGCAGGATGGCCCGGGTCATCTGCGAGTGCCGGACGGCCGCGCTGGCGCGGGCCGTCTCCGGGTCGAGGTCCAGCTGCGCGGCGGCGTAACGGCCGGGGTGCTCGTGCGCGTAGCCCCGGTAGGCGTTGGCGAAGGCGGTCAGGGCGTCCTTGCCGGCGCGGCCCGCCAGGGCGGCGGCGGCGCGGTCGGCGAGCTCCTCCAGGGCCAGCAGGGCGATCCTGGTCTTGAGGTCCTGGGAGTTCTTGACGTGGGAGTAGAGGCTCGCGTCCTTGACGCCGAAGCGCCGCGCGAGCGCGGAGACGGTCACCTTGTCGAAGCCGACCTCGTCGGCGAGTTCCGCCCCCGCCACCGTCAGGCGCTCGGTGTTCAGTCCCACGCGTGCCATACCCGTCCTCTCGCTCACCTGGAGCCATAATACATTTGCCTAGGACGCCTAGGTAATTTACGTTGCTTCCTATGAAGCCATTGACCGAACCCGAGATCCGCGCCGCCTTCGTCAACTGCACCAAGGGTGAGGCCTCGCGTCTGAACGTCCCCCGCGACCTGGCCGAGCAGCCCTGGGACGACCTGGACTTCCTCGGCTGGCGCGACCCGCAGGCCCCGGACCGGGCCTATCTCGCCGCCGTGATCGACGGCCGCCCGGTCGCGGTCGCGCTGCGCTCCTCCGGCGCCGCCTCCTGGCAGGCCCGCCGCAGCCTCTGCTCGCTGTGCGTCACCACGCACACCGGGGGCGTCTCGCTGCTGGTGGCGGCCCGTGCCGGGAAGGCCGGCAAGCAGGGCAACTCCGTCGGCGCGTACATGTGCGCCGATCTCGCCTGCTCGCTGTACGTCCGCGGCAAGAAGGAGGTCGGCACCAAACTGCACGAGTCGCTCACGCTGGAGGAGAAGATCGAGCGCACGGTCGCCAATCTCGCCGCCTTCGTCGCCAAGGTGACGGCGTGACCTTGCCCGGCGCCGACGGCGGGGTGACGGCGTGACCTTCCCCGCCGCCGTCCCGTACCGGCCTGCGCCGGCGACCGGAGTCGGCCGTTCGGCGGTACGGGGGCGGCCCGGCCGGGCATACTGAGGAGACCGCCGGGCCCGCCCGGCGGTGATCCGACGAACCGTCAGTTCCCTTCAGCGAGCGGCGGTTCGATCACCCGGCGGCCGCTCCCGAACCCAGGGAGGGCCATGTCCGAGGAGATACCGGGCGCCGATCAGCCGCCACCGCCGGACGGACCGTTCGACCGCGTGGAACCGTCTGACGCCGCGGGTCCGTCCGACGCCGCACCGTCCGACGCCGCCGGGGCGGCCTTCGAACGGTGCGCCCGACTGGTGCTCGCCGGCCGCTACGAGGAAGCCCTGACGGCGACCGAGGAGGCGGCCGTACTCCTCCGGGGGCGCACCGCCGGCAGCCGCCCCGCGGACCGGGAGACGGCGGCCGCACTCGCCTACGTCCTGGTGCTCCGCTGCGAGGCGCTGTCCAAACTGGGCCGCTGGGACGAGTGCCTGCGCACTGCCTCCGAGGCGGTCGACCTGGGGCGCGGGCAGGCGGTGACCGCACCGTTCACCGCCCCGCTGGGCGCCACCCTGCTCGGCCTGGGCACCGCGCTGTGGGGGCTCGGGCGCCCGCAGGAGGCGGTCGCCGTGACCCGGGAGTCCGTCGACCTCCACCGGCAGCTCGCCCGCGCGGACCACGCCTTCCGTCCCCAGCTCGCCAACGCGCTCAGCCAGTTGGGCGTGGTGCTGTCCCGGCTGGGGCGGCACGCCGAGGCGCTGGACGTCACCAAGGAGTCGGTGTCCCTGTACCGCCGGCTGGTCGCGGCGGACCAGGCCGACCACACCCACGGACTCGCCCAGGCGGTCAACAACCTGGCCCGCCGTCAGTCGGCGCGCAACCAGCACCGCCGGGCGCTCAGGAGCATCCAGGAGGCCGTGGCGCTCTACCGCGGGCTGGCCGCGGCCAATCCGGCGGTGCACCGCAGGGACCTCGCGATGGCGCTGGGCAACGCGGCCCGGATGCACAACGGCCGGGCCGAGTCGCTGGCCGCCGTGGCGGAGTCGGTCGCCATCCTGGAGGAGCTGGACCGGGCCGAACCGGGAGTCCACGGCGGGCTGTTCGCCGACTCGCTGTCCCTGCACGCGGCGGCGCTCGCCGACCTGGGACGGTTCCGGGAGGCCGCCGAGGTCACCACCAGGGCGGTCGCGATGATGCGCGAGCAGGCCGCGCTCAACCCGGTGGCGCGGCGGGGCGACCTGGGCTTGGCGCTGGCGTTCCACGCCCGGGTGCGGGCCGAGGCCGGCCTCGACCTGGCCGGCGGCCTGGCCGCGGCGACGGAGGCGGTCGCGCTGATGCGCGGCCTCGCGGCCGAGATCCCGGACCTCTACGCGTCCGCGCTCGCGGAGGTCGTCGCCCTGGAGAGCCGGCTGCGCGCGGCCGTGCCGCGGGGGGACGCGCCCTGACCGTTCCGTCCGGACCGCTCGGCCCTGCCCCGCCCGCCCGTCCGGCCCTGCCCTGCCCTGTCTGACCGTCCGGCCCTGTTCCGCCCGTCCGGCCCTGTCCGACCACCCGGGCGGGGCCGCGTCGGATCGGCGGTCGGCTCGTTGGACCGGGCATGGCGGACGACACGGACGACACGGACGAGACGGACGGCCCGGGTGACGGTGGCTCGGTGCCGATGGTGTGGGCCCTGGCGGTGCGGGCGGTGGAGCTCGGACCACCCTTCGCCGAACTGATCGTGGAGATCGGCCCCACCCTGTTCGAGGCCTTCGTCGACAACGCGGTGGACAGCGGATTCGTCCTGGCCGCGGGGGAGCCGCCCGCCACCACAGCGGTGGTGGAGCTGGTGGGGAACGCCCTGGTCCGGCTGGTCATGGTGGGCGGGCGGCAGGCCTGGGAACCGGCTTCCGAGGTCCTGGCCTCGCCCGGCTGGCTGACGGCCGCCGCCGGACGGCGCGCCGTCGTGGTCCTCGTCGTCCGGCCCGGCACCTGGCCGCCGGGCCTGATGGACCTGGACCCGGCGGCCGGCGCCGAACTGCTGACCCGCAGCCTGGAGTCGGCCCGGGCCGCCGGAGCGGTGCTGCACGGCACGGCCGGCTACCAGCGGCACGACGGCTGACCGACCCCCGGCCGGGGCAGGGCGGGAACGCCGAGGTGGGCGGGTGGCGGGTGGCGGCGTCAGTGCGCCGCCGGGCCGCTCCACTCGGCGGGTACGTGGCCGAGCCGGACCCGCTGCGGGTGGTCGCCGACGTCGACCGAGGAGGTGCGCTGCCCGGTGGCGAAGTCGATGGCGCTGACCCGGTCGGCCCCGGCCTCGGAGACGACGCAGGAGGTCCCGTCGCCGTTGACGGTCGCCCAGTAGGGCTTGACGGCGGGGACCAGCGGCCCTTCCTGGAGGGTCGCCCGGTCGACGACGGTGGCGTAGTCGTCCATGGTGCCCGCGACACAGAGCCGGTCCCCGGCGGGGCTCATCGCCAGGCCGTGGTGGCGGGAGTCGTTGACCCAGGTGGTGCGGTCCTCGTCGGTCGCGGGGTTGGTGGGGAGGGTCCTGATCCGGGTGATCCGGTCGGTGGCGACGTCGTACTCGACCAGGCCGTTGAAGAAGGAGACCTGGAAGTACAGCGTCGAGCCGTCCGGGCTGAACGCGGCGGGGCGGACGGCGTCGGACAGGTCGGGGCGGCCGAAGGCGTCCAGCCGCTCCCGCATGTCGATCACCCGCACGGTGCGGAAGGTCGTCGCGTCGGCCACGGTGATCCGGCGATCGCCCTTGGTCCAGTCCAGCCAGGGGGCGTCGAGGACGGTGTTGACGTCGCCGATCGACATGTTCCAGATGTACCGGCCGCCGTCGGTGAAGAGGTTCTCGTGCGGCTTGTCGCCGGTCCGGAACGAGCCGAGCTGGCGGCCGGTGGCGATGTCGAGGACGTGCACGGTGTTGGCGGTGGAGGCGGAGACCACGACCCGGGTGCCGTCGGGCGAGAGCGCCATGTGGTCGGAGCGGTAACCCGCCACCGGGAAGCGCCAGTTGATCCTGCCGCTGGCGAGGTCGATGGACACCACGTCGGCGAAGCTCGGCCGGGAGACGACGACGGCCGTGCCGTCCGGGGTGGAGTACATGTCGTCGACGAACTGGTCGTGGCCCTCGCCGGGGCCGAGCCTGATCCCGAGGAAGTAGCCCAGCTTGATCGGGTCGAGGTAGATCTCGGTGAGGCGCCGGTCCTTGTCGGGGACGACGTTGATCCGGCCGATCCGGGCCAGGTCGCCGCGCGAGGTGATGACGTCGGCGGTGCCGTCCCAGTTGTTGCCCACGAACATCACCTCCCGCAGCGCGGCGGCGGGTGATCCGGGGCGTTCCGCCGGGCCGGCGGTCGCGGTGGCGCCCGGCAGGGTCAGGCCGAGCACGGCCGCGATGCCGAGGAGGGTGCGCAGGCGTCGGGGGTGCCGGGGGTGCCGGGGGTGCCGGGTTCGGGGGAGGGAGGTCGAGGACATCGGGGGCTCCTTGGAGAGCGGTGCTCCGGGGGTACTCGACGGTAGGGAGCGCCCGGTGCCGCTGGCAAGAGGCGTGCGGTGTCTTGCTGACGATTCGTCAACAAGTCGCGCCAGGCTCCTTGACGGTGCATGGACACCGCTCTACAACGTAGACAGCTCCCGGAAACCCCCACCTCCGCCCCCCGTCCGGGCTCCGGAAGCGTGCCCGCTCGCCGTCCCCCCACCGAGAACGAGGCCCCCATGCGTATCCGCACCTGCCTTGCCCTGGCCGCGTCCGCCGCGACCCTGGCCGTCGGCGCCGTCCCGGCGTCCGCCGCCCCCGCCGCCGTCCCGGTACTCACCACCGGCGACGCCGCCGGCGCGGCCGTGGCCGCGGGCGACACCCTGGTGGCGTCGCTCGCCGCCGGGACCAAGGCCACCTTCTACTCGGCCACCACCGGCGCCACCGGCGTGACCTGCGGCGTCTCGCCGTTCACCGCCCGGGCCCTGACCAACCCCGACGCGCCGGGGACGGCGACCGCCTCCCTGACCGGCATGAGCTTCGGCTCCTGCACGGCCAATGTCACCGGCGTCACCTCGGTGAAGAGCCTCACGGTCGGCAACCTCGCCTACAACCTCTCGCTCGGCGGCGGCCAGCCGGTCGTCCTCGCCGCCGGCGCGGCCGGCCCGATCCAGGCCTCGGCGGTGCTGAACAGCTGGTTCGGCACCCTCACCTGCACCTACCAGCTCAGCGGCGCCTTCACGGGCACCTCCGACAACGCCACCCACACCCTGAGCTTCCGCAACGAGCACTTCGTCAAGAGCGGCGGCTCGGGCCTCTGTCCGGGCGAGGGCTACTTCTCGGCGACCTACGGCCCGCTGGCCGACTCCAGCCAAGCGGGCTCCCCGGTGGTCCACGTCAACTGACAGCACGCGCCACCGGCCCGGACACGCCGCCGGCCCGGACGTGTCGTCCCCCGACGCGTCCGGGCCGACGGCCCCCGTTGCTCGTAGTCCTGTTGCTCGTAAGCCCGCAGCTCAGACGCCCGTAGCCGTCACGGACTTCGCGACCTCCAGCATCGCGTCGTTGCCCGCCCTCGCCGCCGCGAGCTCCGGTTGCTTCAGCCGGACCAGCTCCTGCTCGTACGCGGACTCGACCGTGAACCAGACGCCCACCACGTTGACCCGCGCCTTGCACTCGACGTCCGCGGTGGCGGTGGCGATCTCCTCGGCCGACGGGGTCGCGGTGGCGCCCCAGCGCGGGTCCTTCAGCGCGTCCCCGGGCGTGCCGTAGGAGTACCCGCGCTCGGTCATGCAGCGCGACCAGTCCCGGAAGACGGCCAGCACCCGCGGGTCCTGCCGCGAGCGCTCGAAGCCCTCGTAGTTGATCCCCATCGCGACCTCGGCGTCCCGCCCGGTGCCGCCGCGCGCGGCCAGTTGCCGCTGCGCGTCCGCGATGCATCCGCCGGACGGCAGCTGCTTGCCCCGGTACTCGGCGGCGGTGCCGGGGGCGGGCCTGCCGTCCGGACCGAGGCCGGCGCCGAGCACGGTCGTGACGTCGGGGCTGAGGGACGGCGCCGCGCCCGGCTTCTTCCCGCGGTCCCGGTCCGGCGAGTGGTAGCCGTTCGCGGAGACGTCGGAGATCTCCACCGGGTCGTACCGGTGGGTGGTCTGGGTCGTGGTGGGCGCGGTCGGGGTCGGCGCGGAGTAGTCCAGGCCGAACCCCCGTACGCACCGGGTGACCAGCACGCCCTGGGCCGCGTCGAGCTGCCGGAACTGCTCCCCGCTCAGCAGGTACGCCTCGATCGGCAGGGTGCGGTCGTCGACCCGGCTCAACCGGGGGACGTCGCCGATCGGCGGCGGCTCCATCGGAGCGAGCGTGGTGGACGGCGGCGGCGCGGCGGTGGTTCCGGCGGGACCGGAGGCGCAGCCGGCGGTCAGGGCCAGGGCGGCGGTCAGAATGGCGGTCAGCAGCAGGACCGGCAGCGGGCGGCCGCGGCGCGGGGGTGTCATGCGAGGCTCCTCGGGCACCCGCCCGCGCGGTGCCGCGGGCGGCTGGGCGGGCAGTACGGCGGGTGGGTCGGCGGGGCGGGTGCGACCCGGGTGCCGGGCCCCGAGTGCTGGTTAGAGGGTTTCCCAGCTCTGCGAGTGGTTGTTGTTGCGCATGTTGACCGAGCCGCCGTTCCACGGCACGTAGCCCAGGTTCACCGACTGGTCGTGCGGGACGAACTGGTTCGGGCCGCTGTCGCGGATGCTGAACTCGCGGTAGTGGATGCGGAGGTTGTGGTAGTGGTCCATGTTCCACACCGAGGCGGCGTTGTTCAGGACGGGCTGGCCGTTGCCGGCGCCGCCGCCACCGAAGGTGCCGTCGTAGTTGCCGAACTCGCCCTTGCCGAACTTGGCGCCCTGGAGGTTCGGGCTGTAGTAGAGGCACGCGTCGCCGCTGACGCAGCCGCCGCTGCTGGCGAAGGCCGGCGCGGAGGCGCCGAGGAGCACCGAGCCCAGGGTGGCCGCGGCGAGTACGCCGGCCGCGATCTTCTTCTTCATGTCCATGCCTCTCCATCGGTGGATCGGGAATTCCGTGCGCCTTCGCCGTTGAGGCGCCGGTCGATTTCCCGGATCGGTTCCGGGCTGTGCACCGCCCGACGAGGAACGACTGTGCCGGAACGGCCGGGCCGGTTCGAGGGGGGAAGCGGGCTTTGAGACGTCTCACCCGCTCGCGAGCCGCTGAGCTGGGGTTTGAGAAATGGTCTGGACCAATCGTGAGACGCCTTCATTCCGGATCGAGGGCGATTCGTTCGGTTGCTCCCCGATCTCCGTATTCGCCACGGGTGTTCCATCGTGGGAGAACTTCTGACGGAATATCAGGTGGTCCGGGCGGGGGAATTCTTTTAGATTCCGGAAGCGGAATTCAATATTCCGGGCGTTGGGGGAACTCGCCGTCGCCACCGGCCATCGACCGGGGGCGGCCCCACCGGTGCGAGGATGGGCCACCGCCCCCATCCCGACAGAACAGGAACCGGAACATGGAACGCGTCCTCGGCATCGGCGGCTACTTCCTGCGTGCCACCGACCCGGCGGCCCTGGCCGCCTGGTACCGCGAGAGCCTGGGCCTGGACACGGACGAGCACGGCCTGTGGCAGCAGGAGCAGGGGCCGACCGTCTTCGCGACCTTCGAGGCCGCCACCGACTACTTCGGCGCCCGCAGCCAGCAGAGCATGCTGAACTTCCGCGTCCGCGACCTCGACGCGATGCTCGCCCAGCTCCGGGCCGGGGGCGCCGACGTCGCGGAGGACGTGCAGGAGATGGAGGGCGTCGGACGGTTCGCCTGGGTCACCGACCCGGAGGGCAACCGCATCGAGCTCTGGCAGCCCGCCGGCTGAGCTGTTCCGGCGTCACGCCGGCGTCGTGCCGGCGTCGTGCCGGAGTCGCGCCGGACGGGAGCGGGTCGGCCACGGCCCGCTCCCGTCCGTCCGTCAGGTCGTCCGTCCGTCAGCTCGTCAGGTCGTCAGGTCGGCTCAGGCCACGACGCCCTCGACCACCGACAGCACCGTCGAGGTCGGGATCACCCGGGACAGCCGCAGGCCGGCCCGCCCGAAGAGCTCCGTGAAGTCGGTCTCGGTCCGCTCACGCCCGGTGAGGGAGGCCATCATCATCAGGTCCAGCGCCTTCGACTGGTGGGGGACGTTGCCGGGCGGCACCACGGCGTCCAGGACCAGGACCCGGCCGCCCGGTCGCAGGGCGCGTCGGCAGTGGCCGAGCAGGGTCACGCAACTGTCGTCGTCCCAGTCGTGGGTGATCCGCTTGAGCAGGTGGACGTCGCCCGACGGCACGGAGGAGAAGAAGTCGCCGTCCTGCGGCGTCCAGCGGCCCGCGATCTCCCCGTGCGCGTCCAGCCGGTTCCCGGCGAGGACATGGGAGCGGTCGTAGAGCACGCCCTCCAGGCCGGGGTTGCGGCGCAGCACCTCCAGCAGCAGTCCGCCGTGGCCGCCGCCGATGTCCACGACGGTTCCGCTCACGGGGAAGTCGTAGGCGGCCGCGATCGGGGCGTTCTCCGGATCGGACATCGCCGCCATGCCCACGTGGAAGACGGCGGCGGTGCGCTCGTCCTTGGCGAAGTGGTCGAAGAACGGCATGCCGAAGAGCTTCTCGAATGCGGTGGCGCCCTCGGTCAGACAGTGCGTCAGCTCTCCGGCGGGCCCCCACATGGTGCGGTCGGTGAGCATCCCGATCGCCGTCCGCGCCGAGTGCGGGACATCGCTGCGCAGCGCCTGCCCGGCCCCGGTGAGGGCGAAGCGGCCCTGTTCGTCCTCGGTCACGATGCCCCGGGTGGCGAGCAGTCGCAGGACCCGGTGCAGATTGCGGGCGTCCGTGCCGGTCGCGGCGGCGAGCTCGGCGGGGAGGGCGGGCCCGGCCGCGAGGTGGTCGGCGACCCCGACCTCGGCGGCGGCCCGGAGCGCGGCGGGGAACAGGAATCCGAGCGCCTCGTCGATGAGGAAGGCGGCGGAGGCCCGCAACGCCTCCTCGTGTCCGCCCGCCCCGGCCTGGCCGGCTCCGGCTGCCTCGGCCCGCTCGCCGATCGCCCGACCGTCGTCGTCACTCATGCCGTCCTCCTATTGCGGTAGCTGTCGCCGGGGCGGATGCCGCTGCCCGGCCGTCCGCCCCGGAGACTGCCCATGAGTAACCGCTCCGACACCCAAAGCGACATCCCTCCGTCCCCCGCCCTCCCTCTCCCGTCCCCGACGACAGCCTCGAAGAGCCCGTCGACACGGTGTTCCTCCCCCTGGTCCGCCGACACCCCGTTCGCCGCGTCGTCGGGAAAACCGTTTGAGCCCGGACCGACCCTGTGGCAGGCTCGCGCGCGCCGTGAACGATCACCGGGGGACGGCCCCGGCCGGCAGTGGCAGTGTGTGCGACGGAGGACGGATGGCATCGGTCAAGCAGGTCCAGATCACCTTCGACTGCGCGGAACCCGAACGGGTCGCGCGGTTCTGGTGCGAGGTGCTGGGCTACGTGGTCCCGCCGGCGCCGGAGGGCTTCGCCTCCTGGGCCGACTACGACCGCAGCCTGCCGACCGAGCGCCAGGGCGCCGGCTTCGTCGCGCAGGACCCCGAAGGCGTGGGCCCGCGCCTCTACTTCCAGCGGGTCCCCGAGGGCAAGGTTCTCAAGAACCGGCTCCACCTCGACGTCCGCGTCGGCACCGGCCTCGTCGGCGAGGAGCGCGTCGCCGCCCTCGAAGCCGAGTGCGCCCGCTTGGAGGCGCTCGGCGGGACCCGCATCTACCTGCTGCGCGCCGACGGCTACAACGAGTCCTGCCTCGTGATGCAGGACGTCGAGGGCAACGAGTTCTGTCTCGACTGACGCCCGCGTGATCGGGCGCACCGACCGCCCCGCCGACCGTCGCTCGCTGGGGGCACGCGCCGGCCGGTCCGGTCCTGACGGGACCGATGCTCCGCCTCCGGTCAGCCGGTCAGCCGGTCAGCCGGTGCCGTCCGCTGCCAGCATGCGGAAGTCGTACGACCGCGGCAGCGGCAGATCGGCCCCGGCGGCGCCGGCCGCACTCCGGTGGGCGAACCAGAGTTCGTGCAGGGAGCCCTCGCCTTCGCGGACGTCGGCCAGTTCGATGCCCTCCCGGAGCAGCCTGCCGCAGCGCTCCACATCGCGCGCCTCGGCCCAGCGGACCCGGCCCAGTGGGCGCTGGGCTTCGGGCAGGGCGGCGAGGAGGCGCAGGACTTCCTGCGGCGCTCCGGCACGCAGCAGGACCGCGGCGCTCTCCAGGACCAGCGGCACCAGGGCGGGCTCCAGCCGAAGGGCCTCGCGGTAGGCCCGGGCGGCCTCGGTGAGGTCACCGGCGCGGTCGGCGAGGGCGGCGAGGTTGCGCCAGGCCCAGGCGGTGGGGCGGCTGTCGATCGAGCGCAGCCAGCTCTCGCGGGCCTCCTCCGGGTCTGCGGCGTAGGCGCGCAGGACGCCGAGGTGCAGCAGGGCGAGCCAGCCGTCCGCGTCCCGGAGCGGCTTCTCCCAGGCGGGGTCGATCTGGTAGGAGGCGGGTGCCTGCGCCGGCTCGGCCGGGGTGAGGCGCCCGTGGGCGAGGAGCTCCAGCCACGGCTCCTGTTCGGGGCCGAGCGTCGCGTCGGGGAACGGCGTGCCGGACGGTGCGAAGGAGGGCTCGCCGGCGTGGGCACGCCGGTGGCGTTCCAGGGCTCCCCAGCCGGAGCCGGTCGACAGGATCTCGCCCGGTTCCTGGTCCACCCACGCCGCCGCGGAGGCGAGTTCGGCGTCCAGGACGCTCTGCGGGACGAGTGCGTCGACGCCCGCGCGGGCCGCTTCGCGGGCCGTGGCCCAGTCCTCGCCGTGGACGTCGGCGGGGTCGGCCGCCAGGAGCCCGTAGGCCTCCACCCAGGACCAGCGGGCGCCGGCGGGCATCGGCACGTGTTCGAGCTGGGTGCGGGCCAGGCCGGCCTGGATCTCCAGGTAGGCGTTCCCGGGCCCGGACAGCCAGTCCTGCCAGTGTCTGCCTCCCTCGCCCTGCCCCCACAGGAACAGCTTCCGGCCGCGCAGCCGGTCGGTCGACACCTGGACCAAGCCCTGGCCGCCCCCGTCGAGTGCGGCGATCCAGCGCCTGCTGCCGTCGGGGACGTCGAAGAAGTAGTCGGCCGCGTCCGGGGACCGCGTGGTGCGGGTCAGGTCCCGCCCGTCGGGGGCGGGCAGGGCGACATGGCGGACCCGGCGGTCGTAGGAGAACTGCCACGCGGCGTCCGCGGGGGCGAGCACCCGCACGTCGGGTGCCTCCGGCACGGCGATGTTCGACCACCAGTACATCGGCACCGTGGTGTCGCGCGGGTTGGTGATCCGGACGTGGACGAGCAGCACCTGCGAGTCGTCCGGCAGGTAGGCGTCGATCTGGAAGACCACGCCGCGGATCCGCTCGTACTCCCACATCCGGAGCACGGGGGTGCCGTCCGGGCGCACCACGCGGGCGGCGTGCAGGGGTTCGCAGGTGGTGGGGGCGTGGCCGATGGTGCCGATGTTCCACTCCACGCCGCCGGCCAGCCAGGCGCCCCGCAGTGCGAGGTTGGCGGGCTGGAACACCGGGTTGCGGAAGAGCAGTTCGCGTCCGGTCGGCTTGTGGACCAGTGACCGGAGCCGGCCGCCGGCGCCGAGCAGGAAGGTGGCCCGCAGGGTGGCGTTCTCGAGGACCGCGGCCGGGTGTTCGGCGGGTGCCCGTTCGCGGGTGTAGCCGTCCTGCATCAGGTACGGCATGACGGACGGCACCCGGCCGTAGCCGATGTTGTGCCGCATCTCGTCGTCGGCCTGGCTCGCGTCGGCGACCTCGTGGAGGTCGGCGCCGGCGAAGAGCGGCGGAAGGGGGTTGACGGGGCCGACCGGGGCGGTCGGCAGGGTCAGCGTGGTCAGCCGCAGCTCACTCATCTGTGTTCTGCCTCTTCGGAGTCTGGTGGTGGCTACCGGGCCGGGCCCCCGGGCAGGGGGCCACGGGCCTCGGCCGGTGGGCTACTTGACGCTGCCGGAGGTCAGTCCGGCCTTCCAGTGGCGCTGGAGCAGGAGGAACATCACGACGATCGGGACGACCGACAGCAGCGCGCCGGTGATGATCAGGTTGTAGGGGACGGTCTGGCCGCGCTGTTCCTTCCAGGCGACCAGCCCGACGGTGACCGGCTGCAGCCGGTCGTTGGCGAGCATCAGCGACGGCAGCAGGTAGTTGGTCCAGATGGTCACGAACTGGAACAGAAAGATGGTGACCAGTGACGGCTGGAGCACCCGCAGCGCGAGGGACCGGAAGATCCGGAACTCGCCCGCCCCGTCGATCCGGCCCGCCTCCAGCAGTTCGTCCGGTACGGCGGCGGCGGCGTAGATGCGTGCCAGGTAGACCCCGAACGGGCTGACGATGCTGGGGATGAAGACGGCCCAGAAGGTGTTGACCACGTGGGTCGCCGAGAACATCAGGTACAGCGGCAGCGCGAACAGCGGGGCCGGGACGAGGATCGCGCCGAGGACGGTGTTGAACACGGCCTCGCGGCCCCGGAAGGTGTACTTCGCCAGGGCGTAGCCGGCCATGGCGGAGAGCAGCGTCGCCACGACGGCACCGCCCACCGCGTAGAGCAGGCTGTTGAGCACCCAGCGTCCGAAGATGCCGTCCTGGACGCCGAGCAGCGTGGAGACGTTGTGGACCAGTTCGATCCGTCCGGCGAACCAGAAGCCGTTGCTGGAGAAGAGGTCGCTGCTGCTCTTGGTGGCGGACACGACCAGCCACCAGACCGGCAGCAGGGAGTACACCGCGGCGAGTACGAGGACGGCGACCACCCCGGCGCGCCCGGCCGGGTTCGAGGCCTTCGCCGGGGACTTCACCGGGACCTTCGCCGGGATCTTCACCGGGGCCTTCACTGGGAGCCTCCACGCTTGTTGACGAACCGCATGAACCCGAAGGACAGCACGAAGATCACCAGGGCCAGGATCACCGACCGGGTCGCGGCCGCGTGGTAGTTGTTCGCCGCGACCTCGTTCTGGGCCGCCATGATCGGCGTCCAGCTGCTGGAGAGGTTGGGCGCGACGGCCTTCATGATGACGGGCTCGTTGTACAGCTGGGCCATCCCGATGATGGAGAACACCGTGGTCATCACCAGCGCGGGGCGGACCATCGGGATCTTGATGTGCCAGGCGAGCCGCCAGCCGGTGCAGCCGTCCAGCTCCGCCGCCTCGGTGAACTCGCCCGGGATCGCCTTCAGCGCCGAGTGGATGACGATCATGTTGTAGCCGGTCCAGCCCCAGGTCAGCATGTTGCCGACCGACCAGGGCAGCAGGCCGTCGGAGGTGAAGTCGACGTGCAGGCCGACATGGCCGAGTGCGGCGGCGATCGGGCTGACGTCGGGCTGGTAGAGGAAGGACCACATCAGGCCGCCGATGACGCCCGGGACGGCGTACGGAAGGAAGAAGCTGAGCCGGAAGAACCGCTTGGCAGGGGTGCGGCGGGCGTCGAGCAGCAGGGCCAGCACCAGGGCCAGGCCCAGCATCAGCGGCACCTGGACGATGCCGATCAGCAGCACCCGGACGATGGAGGAGGTGAAGGCGTGGTCGGCCAGCGCGTCGGTGTAGTTGGACAGCCCGGTGAACACCGTGGAGGGCGGGGCGAGCCCGAGCCCGGAGCGGCGCGACTTGAAGAGGCTCTCGTACAGGGCGTAGCAGATCGGGGCGATGAACGTGAGGACGAACAGCGCGCCGAAGGGCAGCAGGAATCCCGACGGGGCCCAGCGGCGGCCGTCGGTCCGGCGGCGCCGGCCGGTGCCCGCGGCCGGCCGGGTCGGTGTCGGGACCGCCCCGGCGCGCTCGACGGAGCGCACCGGGGACGAGGTGGGGGAGGGGTGCATGATCAGCCGATTTCCATGCCCTGGGTCTTCATCTCCGCCACGGTCTGCGCCTGGGCGTCGGCCAGCGCGGCGTCCAGGCTGGTGCCGCCCGAGCCGGCCTTGCCGAGGCCGTCGCCGAGTGCGCCGGAGGTCTTGGTCATCACGGGGCCCCACTGGAAGCTCGGGTCGACGCGGCCGGCGCTCTCCTTGAAGACGTCGAAGATCTTCTGGTCGCCGTAGAACGGGTCCGGCTCGGCCAGCGCCGGGTTCTCCAGGCCCGACAGGGCCGCGGGGTAGATGCCGGTGGCCTTGATCAGATTGGTCACGCTGGCCTGGTCGGTGCCGAACCAGTGGGCGAACTCGACGGCCTCCTTGACGTGCTTGCAGCCCTTCAGCACGGCGTTGGGCGTGCCGCCGGCGTTGCCCGCGGCCGGGGTCGCGGTGTCCCAGACCGGCATCGGGGCGACCGCCCAGTTGCCGGAGGTCTGCTTGACGCTGTCGGCCAGGATCGGGGTGTACCAGACGGCGTTGACGTCCGAGAGGATCGTGCCGTCGCCCATGCCCTTGTAGAGCGCGGTGTCGAAGCTCGGCACGGTCTTGACCAGCTTCTTGTCGATCAGGCCCTGCCAGAACGCGGTGACCTTCTTCGTCGCCGGGTCGTCGAGGTCGACGGTCCACTTGTCGCCGCTGGTGCCGAACCACTTGGCGCCCGCCTGCCAGGCCAGGCCCGCGAAGTTGTACGCGTCGTTGCCGAAGTAGGTGATGTACGCGTTCGGGTCGGCCGCGTGGATGATCGCGGCGTCGGCGGCGTACTCGTCCCAGGTCCTGGGGGGAGTGGTGATGCCGTACTTGGCGAACAGGTCCTTGCGGTAGATCAGCGCCATCGGCGCGATGTCCACCGGCAGGGCGAAGGTGCGGCCGGCGACCCCGGACCGGGCGAAGGCCCAGGAGGCGTAGTCCTTCGCGTAGGGCGCGGCGGCGGCGGTCGCGTCCTGGAGCGCGCCGGCGGCGGCGAAGGTCGGCAGGGTCTCGAAGCCGACCGAGCCGACACAGGGGGCGTTACCCGCCTTCACGGCGTTGAGCATCTTGGTGTAGCCGCCCTTGGAGCCGGGCGAGATCTTGCTGTAGGTGACGTGGATGCCGGGGTGGGCGGCGTTGAAGAGCTCCACGGACTTCTCGTAACCGGGGGCCCAGCCCCAGAACTCGATCGTGACCTGCCCGGAGGACTGGTCGGACGACGCTCCGGAGCTGCAGGCGGCGACGCCGGCCAGTGACGTGAGCGCCATGGCGAGGGTGGCCGCTCTGAACGGGCGCGACTTCATGGGGAGGTCCTCTCTACTGCCTACCGCGGACGGGGCTCTGCCCGGGTGCGGTGGTGGGGGACCCGCCGAACACTGCGGGTGGTTAGTTCGGCTAGTGTGTTAATTAAGAATGACGCTGTCAAGAGGTTCGCCGGACCGTTGTGGGTGCGGCCGGGGCGGCCCGGCAAATCCGACAGAAGACACCAAAGCTCGCCGTGGACCCGGGATTGGGCCCGATCCGGCACGCCGCCGACGGCCCCGCGGCGCGCTTGCGCGACCCGGTGGGCGCCCCGCGATCGCCGGCCGTTTCATGGGTTAATTCAGATGGTGCATCAACTAACATGGTTTGGATCAGCACGGCCTGGCAGGCCCTGGAACGAGGAGACCACGTGCGGCAAGAGCAGCGCGGCAGCACCGGCACGGGCACCGGAACGGCCGGCCACACCCACCCGGGTACGGCCTCCCCGGCGGTGAGCGGCATCATGGCGGGCTACCCGGAGCCGGCCGACAAGGCCTCGCTGCGCCGCACCAACCTGAGCGTGATGCTGCGCCACCTGCGCGAGAGCGGCGCGCAGTCGCGCACCCATCTCGCCGCCGCGACCGGTCTGCCGAAGGCCACGGTCTCGGTCCTGGTCGCCGACCTGATCCAGCGCGGCCTGGTCCGCGAAGGAGAGCTCGACCGCGCCGGCACGGTCGGCCGCCCGCACCGCATGGTCGAGCTCGACGGCCGCTGGATCTGCGGCATCGGCGCCGAGATCGGCCCCGACCACATCACCGTGCTCGCCCTCGACCTGCGGGGCGCGATCGTCCACGAGGACCGTCGCGCCATCGACGTGCCCGCGCTCACCCCGCAGGCGGCCCTGCGCGAGGTCGCCGACCTCGTCGCGGACTGCCTCAGCGCGACGGCCGAGCGCGGAGTGCACGCCATCGGGGTCACCCTCGTCACCCAGGGATCGGTCGACGCCGACTCCGGAACGGTCGCGGTCGCCACCAACTTCGGCTGGCGCGGCGTCCAGGCGGCCCGCGAGCTGCGCACGCGGCTCGGCCGGGGCGCACCGCCCGTCCTGGTCGAGAACGACGCCGAGTCCGGTGCCCTCGCCGAGTACCTGGCCGCCCCCAGCGCCGACGTCCGGGAACTCGTCTACGTCACCGGCGGAATCGGTGTGGGCGGGGCGAGCATCTCCGGCGGCAAGCTGCTGCGCGGTTCGGAGGTCGGGCACATGAAGCTCGACCGGCTCGATCGGCCCTGCGCGTGCGGCCGGACCGGCTGCTGGGAGGTGGCCGTCGGCCTCCAGGCCTTCCTCGACGCGGCCGCGGTCCCCGCGGACCGGGTGCACGACCTGTCGATCGACCTGGCCGAACGGCTCGGCGACCTGCTCGGCCGGGCCGACGCCGGGGAGCCGCGCACCCTCGCCGCGCTCGCCGCCGTCGCGGACGACCTGGCGCTCGGACTCGGCATCCTGGTGGACGTGCTGAACCCGCCCAGGATCGTGCTCGGCGGGTACTTCGCCGTGTTCGGCCGCTACCTGGTGGACGCGGCGCAGCGGGTCCTCGACGAGCGCAGGATCGCGCCCACCTCCGGGCGGGTCGTCGTGACCGCCTCGGCGCTCGGGCTCTCGAACGCGGCCCGCGGCGGTGCGCACCTGGCACTCGAGGGGATCTTCCAGGACCCGTCCGTCGTGCCGGTTCGGCCGGTCGAGGCGGAGGGCGACGCCTGGCCGGTCTGATGGCCCGTCCGGTGTCCATGGCGGTCGGATGCTTGACTTCGGCACCGGGCGCTGCCACCGTTTGCTTCAAGTTGCTCCAAGTTGCTTCATTCGACCAACAAATGAGCAACTTGATGCAGAACCTTGCTGCAGGTCCCGGCAGGATCGGAACAGGCGATCGTCGGACCGGGTCAGTACACCTGTCCGCTCCGGCGGAGTGCCCACCTGCGCAGCCCCTGTCCGGTGGCCGTGGCCGACGGGCCCGGTCGGCGAGCGCCCGAGCCGACACACACCGGCTCGGGGCCTCCCGTCCCCCGGCGGACCCGCGCCGGTCGTTCCGTTCGCACCGCTCCCGGACGGCCGGAGCCGTCGTTCACGGTCTCCCCCCACACCGCGTGTTGCCCCAGAAGGAGTCCCTGTGTCCGCTCCCCCTCGCAGAGCACTGGCAGCGGTGCTCACCGCGGCCGCCCTGACGCTGACCGGCGCTGTCGCCGCCTCCCCCGCGGCGGCGGCCCCGCCCACCGCCGCCTCACCCGCGGCGGCGGCCCCGCCCACCTCCACCTACACGATCGGCGTCGGGAAGCCGGTCCCGTACGCGCACCCGACCGACACGCCGGCCTCCCCGTACATCGACAAGGACGGCACGTTCTACTTCCAGCAGTCGGCCGCCCTGTACGGCAGCACCCAGCCCCGGTACTGGGACTTCTTCACCGGGACCGACTTCGACACCGCGTCCCGGTCGAGCGCGATCAGCGACGCGGTGAACCCGAACAACGCGAACGACAGGAACAACGACACCACCTGGCGCTGCAACAACAGCCCGACCGGCCTGACCGCGACCGTCGCGGTGGGCAGCACCAGCTACTCCCAGAAGAACTTCTGCGACCTGTCGGGTGTCTGGGTCGACCCGGACACCGGTGACTGGTACGGCCTGGTGCACAACGAGTTCACCCCGTCGCCGTTCGGCGACGGCATCCACTACGACGCGATCGACTACGCGGTCTCCAAGGACCAGGGGAAGACCTGGACCATCAAGGACCACGCGCTGACCTCGCCGTACTCCACGACCCGCAACGACACGGCGCAGTTCCCGAACCAGACGTACTACTACGGCGACGGCGACCAGCGGTTGTTCGTCGACACCGCCTCGGGCTACTTCTACGTCTTCTACGGTTCGCGCATCGTGGAGAAGAACGGCAACTGGAGCGACAGCCTCGCGCACGTCGCCCGCGCCCCCATCTCCGGGAAGATGGCGGCCGGCTCCTGGCAGAAGTGGTACGACGGCTCCTGGTCGCAGCCCGGCGTCGGCGGGCTGGAGAGCAACCAGGTCCCGGTGGACGCCTCCAGCAGCACCGGCTACACCCCCGTCCAGGGCGACTACAGCCCGTCCAACACCGGCACCGCGGCGCAGCAGATCGCGGCCGGCAAGCTCCCCCCGAAGTCCCCGCTGTTCGTCATGAACGTGGCCTACAACGCCTATCTGAAGCTCTACATCGGTGAGCCGGAGGCCGTGTCGGGCACCGCGCCGCAGCGGTTCTACGTCACCGACGACCTCTCCACCCAGAAGTGGACCCTGATCGGCGACACCGGCGGCTACACCTCCAACTCCTGGTACCGCTGGTTCCTCGACGGCGCGAACCGGACCAGCTCCACGATCGTCGGCAGGACGTTCCGCTCCTACTGCTCGATCGACTGCTCCAACGGCTCCTCCGGTGAGTACGTCGACATCACCCTCGGCGCCTCCGCCCTCGCCGCCGCACCGGTCGACGAGACCAGGACCTACCGGATCGGCAGCGGAGGCGGTCGCGTCCTCGCCCAGGTCTCCGGCAGCACCGCCACCACCTCGGTGGCCGCCGCGACCGGGTCCGCCCTGGAGTCGTGGGTCTTCACCTCCAACAGCGACGGCGCCTACAAGGTCGTCAACTCCTCGACCGGCCAGCTGCTGGGAGTGGACGCCGGTACCACCTCGGGTCGTGCGTGGGGCGCCCGGCCGACGGTCACCCCCGCCGGACCTGGCGGTCCGACCGTCGGGCAGCAGTGGTTCGTCATCCCCGGGAAGTCCGCCGACAACACCGCCACCGGGACGGTCCGTCTCGTCAACCGCTACAGCGGTCTGGTGATCGGCCTGTCCTCGACCACCGGCCGGCTCGCCGAGACCACGCCCACCCGCAGCTGGAACGACATCGGCGGCAACCCGGTCGGTGGCTCCCGCACCGCGAGCGAGCAGACCCTGACGCTGACCGCGACCGGGGCCGCGCCCGAGGCCGTCACCTTCACCGGCCCCGGCAACCAGACCGGCAACGTCGACGTCGCCGTCTCGCTCCAGCTCACCGCCACCGACTCCGTCGGCAAGCCCCTCACGTACTCGGCGACCGGTCTGCCCGCCGGCCTGTCGATCAGTCCCGCCGGCCTGGTCACCGGCACGCCGACCGCCGCCGGATCCTCGACGGTCACCGCCACCGCCTCCTCCGGCACCGGGAGCGGCACCACGTCCTTCACCTGGACGGTCGGCCCGGCGCTCAGCGGCACCCACACGCTGACCGCTTCGGGCCGGGCACTGGACGACCCGAACCACTCCAAGAGCCAGGGCACGCAGTTCGTCACCTGGACACCCAACGGAGGCACCAACCAGAACTGGGTCCTCACCCGGCAGGCGAACGGCAGCTACCGGATCGTCAACGGCCTCTCCAACCTGTGCATGGACGTCAGCGGCGGCTCCACCGCGGCCGGCGCGAAGGTCATCCAGTGGACCTGCACCGGAGGTGCCAACCAGCAGTGGGTGGTCACCGCCGTCGCCGGCGGCTACACGATCGCCTCGAAGAACAGCGGACTCCTGCTGACCACGGCCTCGCTCTCCGACGGCGCCCTGGTCACCCAGCAGCCCGACACCGGCTCCGCCCTGCAGCACTGGACCGTCGGCTGACGGTCCGACCGCGAGGGCGGACCTGACCGGTCCGACCGACGGGCCCTGCGGATCTCCGTCCGCAGGGCCCGCTCAGGCGCCGAAGTTCAGCGCGTACAGCGAGCGCACCAGGTCGGCGGTGACGAAGTCCATCGGGACGGTGCCGAGCACCGGACGGGTGGAGCGGTCCAGGCCGCCGAGGTAGCCGCGCAGCTTGGGGGTGATCGCGTCGGCCGCCTGGCGGGGCCAGAGGCCCCAGCCGGAGCTGGAGGTGAAGGTGAGGAAGAGCCGCTGCGGGTCGGTGGCGGCCCGGGCGGCAGTCAGATGGGCGGAGACCTCGGGCCACTTGCGCGAGTTGAGGTCGAAGACGGTGCCGATGTCGTAGTCGTCCTCGATGTCGGTGCGCCCGCCGCCCCAACGGATGCCCGGCAGACCGGAGTTGTCCGCGAGGAGGACGACCCGGCCGCGGACCTCGCCGATCGCGGGGATCCGGTCCTCGGTCCGGAACAGACCCGGCCAGCGCCGCTGGTAGTCGGCGAAGAGGGCGCCGAACTCGGTGTCGGGGACGGTGGAGTACTCCTGTTTGACCCGCATCACCAGGGCCTCGCCGGGGTGGGCGGCGAGAAAGGCCTGGCACTGGTTGAGCACGTCGCCGAAGAAGATCTGCTGGAAGACGGGCCCGTGGTGGATCGCGAGCACCCCGTCGATCGCCCGGCAGCGGATGTCGAGGAACCGTACCCCGGCCGCCAGTTGATCGGGCAGCGCCAGGGTCTGCGTCTGGGTCAGCGGGCCGCCGTACAGCGAGCAGGTGTCGTGGGTGCCGGGGAGGGTGAGCCCTGTCTCTCGCCCGCGGCGAGCGCTCCGAGCACGGCTCCGCGGGCGAAGGCCCGGCGGCTCATTGTCGTACGCATGGTCAAGGACACGGTGCGGTACCCCCGTTGGGTGTGCGGGGACAGGGACGGAACGGGCGGAACGACTGACCTGCCCATTGTCGGCACCCCGCCCCGGTTTGCCCAGAGGCGGGGCGGACCGGTTGCCGCAAGCCCGGCGCCCCGCCCCCGGAAGGCCGGGGACGGGGCGCGGGTGTCGAGGAGTGCAGGGGTCAGCCGCGGGTGATCACGAGCTGGCTGGACCCGTCCGGCAGGCCGGCGATCGCGGCGCGCTGGGCGGGGAAGACGCTCGCGCCGTACGGGCCCTGGACGGCGCCGAAGCCGGACCAGTTGCCGTTGGCGAAACGGGTCTTGTGGTACGCGTTGCCGTCACCAGTTGCCGTCGGCGAAACGGGTCTCGTGGTAGAGGTTGCCGTCACCGCCGATGGCCAGCACCTGCGAGGAGCCGTCCGGCAGGCCCGCGATCGCGACCCGGCCGGCCGCCATCTGCGGCGTGGTCACACCGGGGAGCGCGGCGAAGCCGGACCAGTTGCCGTCGGCGAACCGGGTCTGGTGGTAGACGTTGCCGTCGTTGCCGATGGCCAGTACCTGCGAGGACCCGTCCGGCAGCCCGGCGACGGCGACGTCCCCGGCCGACATGGTCGGGGTGCCGATCCCGGGGAGCGCGGCGAAGCCGGACCAGTTGCCGTCCGCGAACCGGGTCCGGTGGTAGACGTTGCCGTCACCGCCGACGGCCAGCACCTGGGAGGAGCCGTCCGGCAGGCCCGCGATGGCGGCCCGTCGCGCGGCCATGGTGGGCGTCCCGTTGCCGGGGAGCGCGGCGAAGCCGCCCCAGCCGCCGTTCGCGGCACGGGTCCCGTGGTAGAGCAGGCCGTCGAGGCCGATGCCGAGCTCCTGCGAGGAGCCGCCCGGCAGTCCGGCGATCGCCACCTCGGAGCCGCGGAAGATGCCCGCCCCGCCCGTCAGCGGGCTGAAGCCGGGCCAGTTGCCCGAGCTCTGGCGCACGCCGAGGAACATCCCCGAGGACTGGGACGGCGGGGCGCCGTTCAGCTGGACGTCGAGGTAGTCCTGGTCGATCCCGATCGAATAGCCGCCCCAGGTCTCCGGGGCCGGCGGCGACGCGTACTGGTGGGCGCGCTGGTGGTTGGACCAGTAGCCCGCCGGGATCCACGGGTCCTCGGTGTCCTCCCGGCCGTTCCAGTTGGCGCTGAAGACGGCGTCGGGCATGGTGTAGGCGCTGTTGCCCGCGTTGGCGACGAGGTCCTTGATGCCGGAGGAACTGCTGCTGTAGACGCCGGAGTTGTAGCCCCAGGCGTGCAGCTCGTTGGTCCAGGCGGTGAGGAAGGCGAGCACCGCGCCGGTGTACTGCGGCGTGGTGTAGGCCTCCATGTCGTAGTAGAGGACCGCGCCGGGGGAGAAGCCGAGGCTCTGGGCCTGGGCCGCCGCGTCGGCGGCGGCGTTGGCGCCCTCGGTGGCGGGGGCGGTGATCTTCGAAGCCTGCACGCCGACGTACAGCGGCATGAAGGCCCAGCCGGCGGACTGCTGCTGCTGGACCCAGGAGGCCGTGAGGTTCGGCTGGGCGCAGGCCCGCTTGGACCCGCCGATGTAGATGCCGACCGCCCGGTACGGGGAGGAGGCCATCCACGCGTTCATCGCGGCACCGGAGGGCGCCGTACAGGCGTCGAAGCCCTTGCCGGTGTAGTTGGTCGCCGACGCGGGTATCGCGGCGGCGGCAGCGGGTGCGGCAGCCGGAGCCGCGGCCCGCGCGGAGTCGGCCGGCGCGGCCTGGGCCGCCGAGGAGCGCGGCGCGACCGGTGTCCGCGACCCCGACCCGGCGGGCGCCGGGGTCGGCGCGGGCTGCCGCTGCGGCGCGGGGACGAGCCCGGCGCCGGTGATGATCCGCCGCACCAGCGACTGGTCCGTGTCGTACGTGCCGGTCACCGCGACGACGCCGTCGTTGGCCCGGATGGTGTGCGCGACGGGGTTGGAGCCCTCCCGGTCCGGAGCCGCCGCGGCGGCGGGCTCGACCAGCAGCGCCTCGGTGCGGCCGATCAGGCGCGGCGGGCAGACCTGCTGGTCGCCCGGGTGGCCGAGGTACACGGCGTGCTGGTCGAAACGGACGCAGGCCTGCGGGTCGACCGCGAGGTCCACCACCGTCCAGGTCGAGGGCACTTGGAAGACGTGGCCCTGGTACGTCACCGCCTTGGTGTCCGGCCCCCCGGCAGGCGCGGCTCCGGCCGCGCCGACGCCGGGCGCCGTCATGAGGACGGCCACCGCGACGGCTGCGGCGCTGCGGAGCGCTGTGATACGGGACTTCACCCAGATCTCTCCTGACAATGGCGTAAGACCGCGCGCCGGGAAGTCGGCGACGCGGTATCGCCCGACACGATATCCAGCTCCGGACCGGATGATCGACACCCTTTCCCCCCGTCCGCCCGGCCGCCCCCCAAAAGCCCCTCCGTGTACACCCGTTCACCCCGCGGGGGAGCGACCCCGCGCGCCACCGGGACGCCGCCCGGCCGTCGTCGGAAGGCTTCGCCGGACCGGGACGATTCGTGCACGGCCCAACGGTCGGACGCCCTGCGCCGACGACACCGCCGGGGCGGGCCCTGACGGCGCCGCCCCGCCTGACGGCGCCGCCCCGGCGGGGGCTCGGGGGTGGGTCCGAGCTCCCCGCCGTCGCCCACCGCCCCCGGCAGGCAGAGCCGAACGGCTGACCCCGCGGGGTCGGTGCGCCGTGCGGGGCGGTGCCCGCTGCCAGGCTCGTGGCAGGCTCCGGGGCCCGATCGGCCCCGGAGGAGACCACGGACGACAGGAGCACCAGATGCTGACCTCCACGCAGCTCCCGGGCGGGCTGAACTGGCTCGACCTGGGGACGCCCGATGTCGCCGCGGCAGGCGCCTTCTACCGGGGCCTGTTCGGCTGGGAGTTCGCCTCCGCCGGGCCGGAGGCCGGGGGGTACGGCTTCCTGCGGAAGGACGGCCGGACGGTGGCGGCCGTCGGCCCGCTGACCGAGCAGGGCGCGAGTTCCGCGTGGACGGTGTACTTCCGCACCACCGACGCCGACGCCACCACCAGGGCCGTCGAGGCCGCCGGCGGCCTCGTCCGCTTCCCGCCGACGGAGGTCTTCACGGCCGGACGGATGGCCGGTTTCACGGACCCGACCGGCGCCGAGTTCGCCGTGTGGGAACCGCGCGACACGGACGGACTGGACCTCGTCAACGAGCCCGGCAGCGTGAGCTGGATCGAGCTCTACACCACCGACGCCGCGGCCGCGGGGAAGTTCTACGCCGGCGTCCTGGGCTGGGAGGGCACGGACCGGTCGATGGGCGGCGGCATCGTCTACAGCGTCGTCGGGCCGGCCGGTGGCGGGGGGACCGCGGGTGGCGGGGCGACCGCGCACGGCGGGATCCTGCAGCTGCAGCAGGTCCACCTGGACGCGGGTTCGACCTCCGAGTGGCACCCCTACTTCGAGGTCGAGGACTGCGACGCCGCCCTGGTCCGGGCCCGGGAACTCGGCGCCACCGTCATCATCCTCGCCATGGACGCCGCGGGCGTGGGCCGGCTGGCGATGTTCCTCGACCCGTTCGGGGCCCCGTTCGCCGTCCTCAGGAGCGCCACCCGCTGACCCGGGACCGTTGACCCAGGACCGCTGACCCCGGCCTGCCGGGGTCAGCGGACGGGCCTACGGGAGCGTGGCGACATGCTCCCGGAGGAAGGCGCCGGCATGGGCGGCGGCCTCTTCCTTCGTCGCGAACCAGGTGCCGTCCCCGGCGGCGCCGCGCGTTCCGTCCGCGCCTTCGGCCGCCCAGGCCCAGCCGCCGGACAGCGGGTCCTGCGTCAGTTCGGCCGTGCCGCCGAAGAGTTCGAGCGCCGCGCCGGTCCGCGCCGTCGCGGCGGGGCGGGGAACCGCGTCCGGCCACTTCTTGCGCGCACCCTGGCGGGTGATGCCCCAGACCGTGCCCAGCTGCTCGTAGTTCGCGCCGTAGGAGCCGGCTGTCGCCGCCGCGAGCGCCGTCAGCTGCTTGACCTCCGTGTCGACCACCTTCCAGGCGGCGAGGACGGACAGCGTCACCTCGACCGGATCCGCCTCCCACATACGGGCGGTGGACAGCCCCGACTGACGGGAGCGGATGGCCGCCGCGAGTGGATCGAGGGCGTCGGTGAGGGCCTTGGTCAGCTCGGCCCGCTCTTCGGGGGTGATCTCGATCGAAGTCATGCGACAACTGTAGTTACCAAAATCCATCTCGACAACCTTTGTTACCGGATCGGGTGTCGGATGAATCACTCGCGCAGTCGGATCGTCGGCGTGCGAGGTGGACGACGATGTCGGCGGCGATCCCGACCGGGTCGGGCAGGGCCCGCTCGATCGCCTCGAACGCGCGCCGGCGGTCCTCCTGCGGCAGTTGGAGGTACGCCGAGACCGTCGACAGGTGGCCGATGTAGTCGGCGGCGCTCATGCTCCACCGCCGCTCGACGACGGCCTGCCGGACGTCGTGGAACAGCGGGGACCGTTCCAGCTCAGTGCCGGGCCACTGCATCGCCGCGTCCGGCGCGGTCCCGTCGGGGGACGGAACGTCGTCGCTCTCCAGGAACGGCGCGCGGGCCGCCCGCACGGCCTCCTCCACGGCCGGGTCGGCCGGCTGGACCGGGCCGCCGAACGAGGCGAACACCCCGCCCGGCTCCAGCAACGCGGCCACGCGCGGCCACCGGCCGTCCGGGCGGGTCCAGTGCAGGGCCGCCGCCGCGTAGACCAAGCCGTACGTCCTACCGGGCCGCAGGTCCTCGAACGCGGTCTGCACGGTCGTCACATTCGCGGGCGCCGTGCGGTTCAGCACGGCGAGCATGGCGGCGTCGGGCTCCGTGGCCGTGACCGCGATTCCGTGCCCGGCGAACAGCCGGGTCGCCTTGCCCGTCCCCGCCCCGATCTCCAGCGCCGTCCGGACCGGCCGGCCCGCGTACGCCGTCACCAGGTCGGCCAACTCCTCGGGATATCCCGGCCGGTACCTTTCGTAGGCCTCCGCGATCACGCCGAAGCCCAGTGCGCGTGCAGTCATGGCAAGCATCCTGGCACGACCGGGCAGAGCGGTGCGCGGCAGTAACTCGGCGCAGTCGCGGGCGCCCGCCGCGGCGGCGGTGGTTCGGTCGGGCCGGCTCCAGGACCCACAGGTCGGGCGGACCACCTACTCGTCAGCCTGCCCTACCTCCATGGGCCGGAGCTCGAACGCTGTCCGCTGCCGGACGGCCATGCGGCTTCCGACCCGTTCCCGTTCACCAGTGCGCCGGGGCTTCCGGCCGGGGCGACGGTGACGTCCGATGACAGGGGCTTGCAGGGCACCTGAGATGGCCGCGAACCCGGGCGAACCGTGGTTCTGTCGTGGTTCGAGCTCTACTGTGGGCCCGGGACGTACAACCGGGGAGGCTGTGCTGTGGGAGGCAGTGAGGAGAGCGGTCCCGTCGGCTTCGGGGCACTGCGGAGGCGGCGGCGGGCTCGTTCGCGGTGTGACCTCCCGTCGGTGGGAACGGCACGCGAACCCTGGCGGCCGACCGGGGCAGGCTCGGCGGTGGGGGCGTGAAGAGGCCCGTCAGCGGAATGCTGCACCACGTCGAGATATGGGTTCCCGACCTTGACCGTGCCACGGCCTCGTTCGGGTGGTTGTTGGAGGCCCTCGGGTACACGGTGTTCCAGGACTGGAGCGGTGGGCGCAGCTGGCGCCTCGGGGTGACCTACCTGGTCGTCGAGCAGTCGACGGCCCTCACCGCCGACCGTCATGACCGTTGCCGGCCGGGGCTGAACCACCTGGCGTTCCACGTCGACGGACCGGACATGGTGGAAGAGTTGGCCTCGGAGGCTCGTCGGCACGGCTGGCGCCTGATGTTCCCCGACCGCCATCCGCACGCCGGCGGCGAGGAGGTCTATGCCGCCTACCTG
>NZ_JZWY01000345.1:0-5743 GCF_000966955.1 Streptomyces sp. NRRL S-495 | reverse complement strand
AGGTCTATGCCGCCTACCTGGAGAACGACGACGGCTTCGAGGTCGAACTCGTCGCGATGAGTACGTCGGAAGCGGACTGATCGCGACGGGGGCGGATGGTGGCGCCGCTGAACGCCGTCGAGAGTCCGGGGGCGAAGGGTATGGTGGACGCAGCCCGATCCTCGGCAGGCCGGTGGCGATGCTCCTGTTCGCGGGGATGTCGGCTTCGAGAGCGTCCGGCACGGGGCGGGCCTGATCACTCCCGTCCCCGGCGGTGTCGGTCCCATGGCCAGCGCCATTCAGCTCGTACGGACGGTCGAGGCGGCGGAGCGTCAGCTCGTCCGGTCCTGACCCGGGATTTCGTCGGCCGGAACGGCGCCGGAACGGCCTCGGGTCGGCCGATGGGTGGATCATGGGTGGGGCTTCGCGCGCCCCGCGGTGCGGCGGATGAGATGGTGGGGCGCCACGGGTGGGATCGGCCGCGCTTTTGTGTGCGGCGGATGCTCCGTGGGCCGGCAGGTGGCACGATGCGATGCCGGAAGCGACGCTCAAGGAGAAGACAGCACCATGGCAACCGACTACGACGCCCCGCGCGACACCGGCGACGAGGGACGCGACGACAGTATCGAGGCTCTGAAGAACAAGCGGGACGACAAGCAGAGCTCCTCGGTGGACGTGGAGCCAGAGGCCGTTGAAGGGCTTGAGCTGCCGGGCGCCGACCTGTCCGGTGAGGAACTCACCGTGCGGGTCGTGCCGCTCCAGGCGGACGAGTTCACCTGTATGACCTGCTTCCTGGTCCACCACCGGGCGCAGCTCGCGGGTGAGGACAAGAACGGCCGGCCGATCTGCCGAGAGTGCGCGTCCTGACCTGAGCGCAATGTCTGGGCCGGCCGGGACCCCTGGGTCGCGCGGCCGGCCCGGGCCCGGCCCGGGGCGGGAGCCTCAGGCCAGGAAGCCCCGCAGCAGCGCGGCCGTCGCGGCGAGGTGCTCCTCGGTGGCGCGCCTGGCCGCGTCGCCGTCTCCGGTGAGGATCGCCCGGACCATGGCCCGGTGCTGTTCGGCGGCGTGCTCGATGTTCCGGTCCAGCATGGGGATGGCGTTGAGGAGGTCGTTGAGGCGCATTCTGGCCTCGGCGATGGCCGCGGCCAGGGTGGGGGAGCCCGTGAGTTCGCCGATGGCGAGGTGGAACCGCGAGTCGAGCTGGCGGTACTGGTCCGGCGGGGAGTCCTCCAGGTCGTCGAGGCGGCGCTCCAGATGGCCCCGCTGGTCGGCGGTGAGGGTGCGGCGGGCGGCGGCCTCGGCTGCGCCGGCCTCCAGGACCTGGCGGTAGGTCAGCGCGTCCTCCAGTGCGCCGCCGAGGTCCCGGGCGGCCCGGCGGAGGTCGGCGACATCGGGTGCGGGCATCCGGTAGGTGACGAAGGTGCCGCCGTAGCGGCCGCGGCGGGGTTCGACGCAGTCGGCCTGCTGCAGGGTGCGGAGCGCCTCGCGCAGGGTCTCCCTGCTGACGCCGAGTCGTGCGGCGAGGTCCCGTTCGGCCGGCAGGCGGTCGCCGTGGCCGAAGACACCGAGCTTGATCGCCTGGAGGAGCCGTTCGACGGTCTCCTCGAAGGCGTTGCCGGTGCGGACCGGGCGGAAGATCGCGCCGGCCTGCCAGTCGAGTCGTGCCTGCTCACGTGCTTGGTCCAGGTCCACGCCCGGAATCGTACCTACGGGCGGGTGTCGGACCTCGTTGCGTTCCCTTCTCGGTGTCGGCCCTTGACGTGGCCCCGGCTCAGCCGGAACGATGCTGCTCACCCACCCAATGGTCTGGTTCCAGACCATTGAAGAGCCGTCCGACCGTCGAACCCGCCCGGCCGAGCGCGCCACGCCGTCGTGGCCCTGCCCGTCCCGGCACACCCTCAACCCCCTGGGGTGCCCATGACCGACGCACGCTCACCCGAAACCCGCGCAGACGAGCCACACGCGAGCGACCAGCCTTCCCCCACCGTGTTTCCGGAAAGCACCACCCCCGTTTCCGACGACGAACAACGCCTCCGCGAGCTGGGCTACACCCAGGAACTGGCCCGCTCGATGTCCGGCTTCTCCAACTTCGCCGTCTCCTTCTCCATCGTCTCGATCCTCTCCGGCTGCCTGACCCTCTACGGCACGGGCATGAAGACCGGAGGCCCGGCCCTGATCGTCTGGGGCTGGCCGGTGGTCGGCCTGTTCACCCTCTGCGTCGGGCTGGCCATGGCCGAGATCTGCTCCAGCTACCCGACGGCCGGCGGGCTCTACTACTGGGCCGCCAAGCTGAGCCGCAGCCGGGGGCCCGCGTGGAGCTGGTTCACCGGCTGGTTCAACTTCCTCGGCCAGGTCGCGGTCACCGCCGGCGTCGACTTCGGCGCCGCGTTCTTCACCAACGCCTTCCTCACGCTGCGCTTCGGCATCGAGGCCAGTCCCCTGCACACCATCGAGATCTTCGCCGTCATCCTGCTGCTGCACGGCCTGCTCAACACCCGCGGCGTGCGCCTCGTCGCCCTCCTCAACAGCGTGTCCGTCTGGTGGCACCTGGTGGGCGTCGCGGTCATCGTCGGCGCCCTCGCCGTGCTCCCGGACCAGCACGCCCCGGCCTCCTTCGTCCTCACCGAGTTCGTCAACGGGACCGGCTTCCGGAACCAGTTCTACGTCGCGATGATCGGCCTGCTGATGGCCCAGTACACCCTCACCGGGTACGACGCCTCCGCGCACATGACCGAGGAGACGCGCGACGCCGCCCGCTCCGGCCCCCGCGGCATCGTCAACGCCATCACCGTGTCCCTGGCCGCGGGCTGGGTGCTGCTGCTCGGCATCACCTTCGCGATCCGCGACTACGACGGCGCGCTCAACAGCGACACCGGCGTCCCGCCCGCCCAGATCTTCATCGACGCGATCGGCTCCGGCGGCGCCCAGTTCCTGCTGCTGGTCGTGATCGGCGCCCAGTTCTTCTGCGGGATGGCCTCCGTCACCGCCAACTCCCGCATGATCTACGCCTTCTCCCGGGACGGCGCCCTGCCCGGCTCCCGGCTGTGGCACCGCATCGACCCGCGCACCCAGACCCCGACCAACGCGGTCTGGCTGGCGACCGGCGGCGCACTGCTGCTCGGCCTGCCCGCGCTCTGGAACACCACCGCCTACACCGCCGTGACCTCCATCTCCGTCATCGGCCTGTACATCTCCTACGTCATTCCGGTGTACCTGAGGCTGCGCCAGGGCGAGGACTTCGCTCCCGGCCCCTGGCACCTGGGACGGTGGAGCCGGCCGATCGGCATCCTCGCCGTCGGCTGGACGGCAGTGATCACCGTTCTGTTCATGCTCCCCACCGCTTCCCCGATCACCGCCGAGAGCTTCAACTACACCCCCGTCGCCGTGGCCGTCGTGGTCGGCTTCGCCGGGGTGTGGTGGCTGGTCTCGGCCCGGCACTGGTTCACCGGACCCCACGTCCTGGCCACGCCGCCCGAGTCCGACGCCCGGGACACCGAACTGGAGGTCCGATGACCAGCCCCCGGCTCACCCTCGACGAACTGCGCGCCCGCGTCGCCGACGGGTCCGTCGACACCGTCGTGCTCGCCATGACCGACATGCAGGGCCGCCTCCAGGGCAAGCGCCTGGCCGCCGAGCACTTCCTCGCCGACGTGGTGCCCGGCGCCGCCGAGGGCTGCGGCTACCTGCTCGCCGTCGACATCGACATGAACACCGTCGACGGGTACGAGATCTCCTCCTGGGAGAACGGCTACGGCGACCTGACGCTGCGCCCCGACCTCGCCACCCTGCGGACCGTGCCCTGGCACCCCGCCACCGCCATGGTCCAGTGCGACGTCCTCCACCACGACGGCACCCCGGTCGCGGTCTCCCCGCGGCAGGTCCTGCAACGCCAGCTGGACCGCCTGGCCGGCCACGGCTGGCATGCGCAGGCCGCCACCGAGCTGGAGTTCATCGTCTTCCGGGACAGCTACGAACAGGCCTGGGACAAGGACTATGCCAGGCTCACCCCGGCCAACCAGTACAACGTGGACTACTCCGTCCTCGGCACCGGCCGGATCGAGCCCCTGCTGCGCCGGATCCGCAACGGGATGGCCGGCGCGGGCCTGGCCGTCGAGTCCGCCAAGGGCGAGTGCAACCTCGGCCAGCACGAGATCGCGTTCAAGTACGCAGACGCCCTCACCACCTGCGACAACCACGCCGTCTACAAGACCGGCGCCAAGGAGATCGCCGCCCAGGAGGGCTGCAGCCTGACCTTCATGGCGAAGTACGACGAACGCGAGGGCAACTCCTGCCACATCCACCTCAGCCTGCGCGACGACCGGGGCGCACCCGTGTTCGCCGGTGACCGGCCGCACGGCTTCTCGCGCACCATGGAGCACTTCCTCGCCGGGCAGCTCGCCTGCCTCGCCGACTTCGCTACGTGCCCGGCAGCTTCGCCCCCACCGCCGTCGCCTGGGGCCGCGACAACCGCACCTGCGCCCTGCGGGTGGTCGGCCACGGCCCGTCGCTGCGGTTCGAGAACCGCGTCCCCGGCGGCGACGTCAACCCCTACCTCGCGGTCGCCGCGCTGATCGCGGCCGGACTGCACGGCATCGACCAACAGCTGGAACTCGAACCGGAGTTCACCGGCAACGCGTACGCCTCCGACGCCCCCAGGGTGCCCGCCAACCTGCGCGACGCGGTGGACGCCTTCGAGCGCAGCGCCGTCGCCACCGAGGCCTTCGGCAAGGACGTCGTCCGGCACTACACCCACGCCGGACGCACCGAACTCGCGGCCTACGAGCGGGCGGTGACCGACTGGGAGCGGCGCCGCGGATTCGAGCGGCTGTGACCCGCACGGGCCCGCGCCGACCGCTGATCGGCATCACCACCTACCAGGACGACGCGGCCTGGTCCGTCTGGCACCAACGCGCCTCCCTGGTGCCCCAGACCTATGTGGACGCCGTCGTCCGCGCGGGCGGCACCCCGGTACTGCTGCCGCCGCAACCCGGCGGGGCCGAACACCTCCTCGACGCCCTGGACGGCCTCGTCCTCGCCGGCGGACCTGACCTCGACCCGGCCAGGTACGGGGCGGCCGCCGACCCGCGCACCGGCCCGCCCCACCACGCCCGGGACGACTGGGAGAGCACCCTGCTGCGCTCCGCGCTGGCCCGGGACCTCCCGCTGCTCGGCGTCTGCCGCGGCATGCAGCTGCTCAACGTGGAACTCGGCGGCACCCTCCTCCAGCACCTGCCCGACGGGAGCCACCAGAAGGTCCCCGCCCGGTTCGTCCGGCGCCGGGTCGAGGTGGCCGACGGCAGCCGGCTCGCCACCGTCCTGGGGCCGGACGCCGAGGTCTCCTGCTACCACCACCAGGCCGTCGACCGCCTCGGCAGCGGGCTCCGGCCCACCGCCCGCGGCGCCGACGGCACCGTCGAGGCGCTCGAACTCGACGGCCACCGCTTCGCCCTCGGCGTGCAGTGGCACCCCGAGACCGACGCCGACGACCTGCGCCTGTTCCAGGCCCTGATCGCCCAAGCCCTGATCGCCCGAGCCACGGACACCCGAGCCGTGACCGCCCGGGCCCTCACCACCGCCAGCCACCGGGAGACGAGCCCATGACCGAACCGGACCTCTTCGAGGTCGTCAACCCCGCCACCGAGGAGGTGATCACCACCGTCGAACTGGCCGGGCTCGCCGAGACCGACGCCGCCGTGGCCCGCGCCCGCGCCGCCTTCGACACCTGGCGCCGGGTGGCCCCCGCCGACCGGGCCCGGCTGCTGCG
>NZ_JZWY01000344.1:0-2896 GCF_000966955.1 Streptomyces sp. NRRL S-495 | reverse complement strand
CGCCCTCGCCGCCGCCGTGGACGCCGACCGCGAACACCTCGCCGCCCTGGAGGTCGCCAACGCCGGCCACACCATCGGCAACGCGCGCTGGGAGGCGGGCAACGCGCGCGACGTCATCGACTACTACGCCGCCGCCCCGGAACGGCTCTTCGGCCGACAGATCCCCGTCGCCGGCGGCGTCGACCTCACCTTCCAGGAACCGATCGGCGTGGTCGGCGTCATCGTGCCGTGGAACTTCCCGATGCCGATCGCCGAACTCACCCCGCTCACCGCCCTGCGCCTGGGCGAACTCGCCCTCGAAGCCGGGATCCCGGACGGCGTGCTGCAGGTTCTGCCCGGCCGCGGCCCGGTCGTCGGACAGCGCTTCGTCACCCACCCGGACGTGCGAAAGATCGTATTCACCGGCTCCACCCGGGTGGGCAAGGAGATCATGGCGGGCTGCGCCGCCCAGGTGAAGCCCGTCACCCTCGAACTCGGCGGCAAGAGCGCCAATATCGTCTTCGCCGACGCCGACCTCGCCAAGGCCGCCGCGACCGCGCCCTACGCCGTCTTCGACAACGCCGGCCAGGACTGCTGCGCCCGGTCCCGGATCCTGGTCGAGGCCTCCGTGTTCGAGGACTTCCTGGCGCTGCTGGAACCGGCCGTCCGCGGTGTGCGGGTCGGCGACCCGGCCGACGAGAAGACCGAGATGGGCCCGCTGATCTCCGCCGCCCACCGGGCCCGGGTCGCCTCCTACGTGCCGGACGACGCGGCCGTGGCCTTCCGCGGCGACGCCCCCGACGGGCCCGGCTTCTGGTACCCGCCGACCGTTCTGGCCCCCGTCCGGCACGACGACCGCGCCTTCACCGAGGAGATCTTCGGTCCGGTGGTCACCGTCGTGCCGTTCCGCGACGAACAGGACGCCCTGCGCATCGCCAACGCCACCGAGTACGGCCTGTCCGGCTCCGTCTGGACCAGGGACGTCGGACGCGCCCTGCGGGTCGCGCGCGGCGTCGAGGCCGGCAACCTCTCCGTCAACTCGCACTCCTCGGTGCGCTACACCACGCCGTTCGGCGGCTTCAAGCAGTCCGGACTCGGCCGCGAGCTCGGCCCGGACGCCCTCGACGCCTTCACCCAGACCAAGAACGTCTTCATCTCCACGGAGGAGTGATCAGCATGACCCAGCGACTCGACGGCCGAGTGGCCGTCATCACCGGCGCCGGCAGCGGCATCGGCCTCGCGACCGCCCGCCGGTTCGCCGCCGAGGGAGCCAAGGTGGTCTGCGCCGACCTCGACGCGGAGACCGGCGCCAAGGCGGCCAACGAGGTCGGCGGCCTGTTCGTCCAGGCCGATGTGACGGACGAGGCGGCGGTCCGCGACCTCTTCCAGCGGGCCGTCGACGAGTACGGGCGGCTCGACATCGCCTTCAACAACGCGGGCATCTCCCCGCCGGACGACGACTCCATCCTCACCACCGGCCTGGACGCCTGGAGGCGGGTCCAGGAGGTCAACCTCACCAGCGTCTACCTGTGCTGCAAGTACGCGATCCCGCACATGCAGCGCCAGGGCAAGGGCTCGATCATCAACACCGCCTCCTTCGTCGCGGTGATGGGCGCGGCGACCTCGCAGATCTCCTACAGCGCCTCCAAGGGCGGGGTGCTGGCGATGTCCCGCGAACTGGGCGTGCAGTTCGCCCGCGAGGGCATCCGGATCAACGCGCTGTGCCCCGGCCCGGTGAACACCCCGCTGCTGCAGGAGCTCTTCGCCAAGGACCCGGAGCGCGCCGCCCGCCGCCTGGTCCACATCCCGCTCGGCCGCTTCGCCGAGCCCGAGGAGATCGCGGCCGCGGTGGCCTTCCTGGCCTCCGACGACTCCTCCTTCATGACCGCCAACACCTTCCTGGTGGACGGCGGCATCTCCGGCGCCTACGTCACCCCGCAGTAGCACCGGCACGCTTTTTCAGGGAGTCGACGGCCCGGCCGCCCCGCACCGGGGACGGCCGGGCCCGGCCGGTGCCGCCGGGTCAGCTCCCGGCGGGGCTGTGCGCGGCGGAGAGGTAGACCCAGGCCCTGGTACCGGAGGCGAGCACCACCTCGCGGCGGGCGTAGTCGTCGACCTCGTACGCGTCCGCGGCGGCGAGCTCCTCGTCCGTGATCGCGAAGACCGTGCCGTCGACGGCGTCCCCCGCCTCGGTCGAGGGCAGTACCAGGGGGTGCCGGTCGGTGCCGCTGGCGGCGATCACCTCGGGGTCGGTGATCTCGATCATGGTCAGCCGGAAACCGGGCAGGGCGTCGGCCCGCCCCTCCAGCGGCCGGCCGAAGTTGCTGAGCTGTACCTGCTCCAACTGCAGCGTGCCGTAGGAGAAGAGACGCTGGGTTGCCGTTCCGGCCATGGGTTCGTGACCTCCGATTGTGCGGGCGGGGCCCCGAGCCTAGCCACCCCCGGCGACGGGGGGCCGCCCCGGGTCGTTCAGAGGGGAGCACGATCCGATCTCATCGCATCTGCCAGCCATTTGGGCGAAACGACAAGCATCTGCCAGGTGTTTTACTTATCGACCTTCGCGGATGCAAGATTCTCCCACAGGGTCGGCGAAGCCGGGGGAGTCGAGGACGGCGGCCGATCCCAACGGGCCGGCGCGGCACCCGGTCATGACCGAAGGAGGGCTTGGACCCATGAACGCACGCACCCGGGACGGCAGTGCCGGAGACGTCGACTACGGCGCCATCGGCTTCGGGTACTCCTCCTGCCGCAGGCCCGACAGCCGGGTGGCGCAGGTCATCGCCGAGGCCCTCGGCGGCGCGCGGACCGTGCTCAACGTCGGCGCCGGCACCGGTTCCTACGAGGGCGCCGCCCGGATCACCGCCGGCACGACCGACCGCTGAACCCTCCCGGCCCCTTTCCCTTCCCCTTCCCGGGG
>NZ_JZWY01000343.1:0-318 GCF_000966955.1 Streptomyces sp. NRRL S-495 | reverse complement strand
TGCTACGCGGCGCGGGGTGCCTTCCGGCGGCCGAGCAGCCAGCCGACCAGCGCGAGGACCCCGGCGAGCGGGCCCAGGAAGGGGGCGGGAGTGGTGTGGAAGACGGTGCTGCCGAGCACACCGGCCAGCTGCCAGCCGCAGGTGAGCACGGCCGCCAGCGACAGCCAGTGCCACCGGTCGTTCCGTGCCACGGTGAACGGCAGGACGAGCACGGACACGGTCTGCACCAGGTACCCGTACTGGAACCAGCTGACGTAGACGCTGTCCGACCAGGTCACGGGCGGGGGCCCGTCCGTGTACTCCCTGTCTCTTATACAC
>NZ_JZWY01000342.1:0-948 GCF_000966955.1 Streptomyces sp. NRRL S-495 | reverse complement strand
AGGTCACGGGCGGGGGCCCGTCCGTGTACTCCCGGCGGAACTCCAGGAAGGTCGGGTCGGAGAAGCCGGACGGCCACCACGGCCACAGGTAGAGACCGATCAGCGTGAGCAGCAAGGCGGCCACCGCGAGCCCGACGGGGGCTCCCTTGCCGGGAGGAGCGGGGTCGATCAGCGGCATCGTGGTCCTGTTCTCTACGGGCCGGAGTGCTGTCGGTGGTGTTCCCGCGCTCCACGGTCGGGCCGGTGGGGCCCGGATGGAAGGGGAACGCCCGGATTTCGCTAGTAGACCCCGCCGAGGTACCCGACGGCCTGGTCCGGCTGCAGGACGAGGCCGCCCCGCACCAGCGTCAGACCGCCGTAGAACGCCGCCTGGACAAGGTCGTTGTCCACGATCCCTGCCACCCACCGGGTCTCCCGCATGCACCCCAGGATGCCGCCCCGCCCGAAGTCCCGGAACGGATCCGACCGGCAGTCACCGAACCGTGACCGCACCCACGGAGCACACCCCCCGACCTCGACCCGCCTGATCCCGTCCGCCAGTACCCCGGCGTGCGGTCCGTGCCCGGACCGCACACCGGGTGCTACTGCTCGTCAGGCCGTTCGGTCCGCCGGGTGGAAGTTGATGCGTTCGCGGACGACGGGGAAGCCGGCCTTGGTGAAGTTCGCGGCCATGGGGTGGTTGGTCCGGTCGGTTGCTCCGGTGATGAATTCGGCGCCCTGTTCGACGAGGGTGTGGGTGCACTCGGCGAGGAGGTCGTAGGCGTAGCCGTGGCCGCGGTGTTGGGGGAGGACGCCGATGAAGCCGATGGTCGGGCCGGAGGGGTTGTGGGCGGGGATGTGGATGCCGGCGAGGTCGCCGTCGGGGGTGTGTGCGGTCTGCCACCACTCCCGGGGGGAGGGGCACCAGTGGAAGAAGTCGAGTTCCTCCTGCGCGGCCCGGTCCACGCC
>NZ_JZWY01000341.1:0-428 GCF_000966955.1 Streptomyces sp. NRRL S-495 | reverse complement strand
GGTCCACGCCGCCCTCCTCGACGGCCCGGAGCGCGTGGGCGTCCAGGGTGGCGGAGTGGATGCGGCGCAGGGCGTCGAAGAAGACGGTGTTGTCGGGTTCGGGGCGGAAGCGCAGGCGGCCGGGGCGCTCGGGCAGGCCGCGCTCCGGGGTCCAGCGGTACAGGAAGCGTTCGACGAGGAGTTCGTACCCGGCGGCCCGGGCGGCGGCGAAGCGGGCCTCGGCGGCGGTGCGCAGGTCGGCCCGTTCCCGCCAGTCGCCGGGCAGGTTGATTTCGAGTTCGACCTGCCAGGGGGCGGAACGCAGGAGTTCGGCCCCGGCCTCCTCCTCGCCCTCGGCGACGTCGAACCAGTTGATGTTGACGGGCTCCGCGTCCTCGGGGCCGCCCCACCAGGCGCCGCGGGCGACGACCTCGCCGTCGCGCAGGGCG
>NZ_JZWY01000358.1:0-7438 GCF_000966955.1 Streptomyces sp. NRRL S-495 | reverse complement strand
CTGGCGTTCTGCACCAGCCGCTGCTGCGCCTCCCGGGAGCGGCGCAGCGCGTCGAGCATCACCTCGAAAGCGAGGGTCAGCCGGCCCACCTCGTCGCGCCCGGCGGCCGGGAGCGCGGTGCCGAGGTCCTGGGTCGCGCTGATCCGCTCGGCGGCGCGGGCCAGTCGGCGCATCGGACGCAGGATCCGGCCGATCAGCAGCCAGCTGAGCGCGGCGCAGGCGGCGGCCGAGCCCGCCGTCGTCCAGCTGATCCGCCCGAGGAACTCCCGGTCCATCCGCTCGGCGTCCGCGTAGTCCTGGCTGACGACCAGTGCCCCGTGGCCCTCGCCGCGCCCCTGGACCAGCACCCCGAAGGTGCGGTCGCCGACCGTGGTCTCGGCCGTCAGCCGGCCCTCCCCGGACCGTGCCACGGCGAGGGCGCCCGGGGGGACCGGCAGGGCCGAGCGGCCGGGGGAGAGCGGCCGGACCGTGCCGTCGGGGAGGAGCAGCTGCTCGGCGGTGTCGGGCCGCTCGGCCGGGACCCGCCCGGCGTCGAGGACGGCGGCGACGGCGTCCGCCCGGTCGACCAGCGCCCGGTCGAACTGATCGGCGACCAGCCCGGTGACGCCGCGGTAGGAGCTGACGACGGAGACGAGGATGGTCAGCAGGGTGGCGGCCACCACCACAAGGGTGATCCTGGTGCGCAGCACTACGCGGCCCGCACGAGGTAGCCGACGTTGCGGACGGTGTGGATCAGCCGGGGTTCGCCGCCCTCCTCGCTCTTGCGGCGCAGGTAGCCGATGTAGACATCGAGCGAGCGCGAGTCGGTGTCGAAGTCGTAGCCCCAGATCCGCTCGTAGATCTGCGGGCGGGTGAGCACCGCGCCCTGGTTGCGCAGCAGCAGTTCCAGCAGGTCGAACTCGGTCTTGGTGAGGTCGAGGAGCCGGTCGCCGCGGTGGGCGCGGCGCGCGGCGGTGTCCAGCGCGAGGTCCTGGCAGGCCAGCACACCCGGATCGGCGGGCGGGGCGGAGCGCCGGAGCAGGGCGCGTATCCGGGCCAGCAGCTCCTCGGTGGCGAAGGGCTTGGCCAGGTAGTCGTCCGCCCCGGCGTCCAGCCCGGCGACCCGGTCGCCGAGCTGGTGCCGGGCGGTGAGCACCAGGACCGGTAGCCGGTCGCCGCGGCGGCGCAGCATCCGGCACAGGGCCAGTCCGTCCAGCCGGGGCATCACCACGTCCACCACGGCGAGGTCGGGACGGTGCCGCTCCAGCAGCTCCAGGGCGTCCTGCCCGTCGGTGGCGGTCAGGACCCGGTAGCCCTCGAAGCGCAGCAACTGGTCGAGGGTGGTGCGGACACCGGGGTCGTCCTCGACGACGAGCACGGTGCGGCCGTGGGTGGCGGTGGCATCTGTCATGGCGTCATTCTCGCTGGTCGCGGGGGACGGTCTGGGTACGGAGGGGCGTCCGACCGGTGTCAGCGACGCACCGGGGAGACGGCGATCGGCGGCACGGCGGCCGTGCAGGAGGTGTCGCCCGGCCGCCCGGTGCGGACGAAGGAGTCGACGATCCCGAGCGTGCAGTGCGTGGACTCCAGCTCCGCCACATGCCCGGCATTGGGCACCGTGACGACGGTCGAGCGCCGGAACCGGTCGGCCGCCCGACGGGTGGCGCTCTCCGGGGTGTTAGCGCTCTCCGGGGTGTTGGAGTCGAGGTCGCCGGCGAACAGCAGCACCGGCACGTCCGGCTGCGCGGCGTCCACCGGCTGGGGGCGGGCGGTGCCGTTGCGCGGCCACCGGATGCAGGCGTCGGCGCCGTCGGTCTGCCCCTCGGTGAAGCCCTTGACGCTGAACGCCCCGAACCGGCCCGGGTCCGCCGCCGACAGCGCGGCCCGGTACTCGCGCCAGCGCTCCGGCAGCGCCGAGTCGACCGACCACGCCCGCGGGTAGTCGTTGCACACAACGGCCAGGAAGGACGCCTGGTCCTCCCGGCCGGCCGCCCGGTAGTCGGCGTCGACCAGGGCCCGCAGCGCGCGGTCGTCGCCGTTGGCCGAGCCGTGCAGCGCGGCCGGCAGCTCGCCGAGCAGCGAGCGCTCGGCCGGGCTCTCCCCGGCGCCGCGACTCGCCGCCTCGTACAGCAGATTGGCGAGCTTGTCCTCCGTGAAGCGCAGCGTCCGGGTCGCACCCGCGGCCTCGACCCGCAGGGTGAACGGCCGCTCGCGCAGCCTCCCGGCCACGGTGCGGAGGTCCTCGACGGCGGTGCCCCCGTCACAGGCGGCGCTGCGCTCGCAGACCCGCTTCAGCGCCAGCGACACCGCCTCGGTACTCGGCCGGGCCAGCGGGTCCACGTTGAGCGGGTAGGCCCCGGACAGCACCATCGAGTCGACCCGCCCGGGGTGGCGGCTCGCGTACACCGGCATCAGATAGGTCCCGTAGGAGAGCCCGTAGGGGACGAGCGAGGCGGCGCCGATCCGCGCCCGCACGGCGTCGAGGTCGTCGGCCGTCGCCGCGCTGGTGTACCCCTCGGCCCGGGGACCCAGCGCGGCCGCGCAACGGGCCACGGCATCGCGCTGCCCCGCACGGTCCGCGAACCGGTACTCGGCGTCGGTGACCCCGCACGGGATCCGCCCGGAACGCCCGGTCCCGCGCGGGTCGACCAGCAGCACGTCATGGCTGCCGAGCACACCGGCGAGCCCGGCGGCGAAGGCCCCGGCCCGCTCGATCGCCGTCTCCCCGGGCCCGCCCGGGTTGACCGCGACCGTCCCCCGGGCCGGCCCCGCGTCACGGTGCCGCAGCACCGCGTACGCCACGGCGACACTGCCCAGCCACGGCTTGCCGCTCACCACCGGCCGGTTGACGGTGCCGCAGTCCACCCGCAGCCCCTCCACCTCGGGGCACCACGCAGCCCTGCCCGACCGCACCCCCTGCTGCGCCGCAACCGCCGCCCCGGCGGGCAGCACCGACATCAGCACCGCCGCCGCCCCGGCCACCGCCCCGACCCGCCGCAGGGTGCCCGCGGTGGTGTTCCCGTTCCTCGTCATGGTGGTGTTCCTTCCGTCCTGTCGTTCTCCGGTGGTGAGGACGACACTGCCGGGCCCCGGTCAGGGGCCCGGCAGAGCGACGGCAAAGGCGTGTAAGAACTAGCCGGGGCCCGCGTCCCGGCGGCGCCGGGGTGGGAGTCGGCGGCAGCGGTCAGGGACCCTGTTCGGCGCCTGACGGTCGGATGCCCGTACGTATAGGGAGGGGATCGAACTGTGTTCTGGCGAGGGCGAGTTCACTTCGCGATAGCGTAGGGTAGCGTTCCGGGTGCGGTGCGCTACCCAAGCGGACAAGGATCCCTTCCATGCGTGTTTCCGTGATCGGTTGCGGCCACCTCGGCATCCCGCACGCGGCAGCGATGGCCGAACTCGGGCACGAGGTCATCGGCGTGGACGTCGACGGGGCCAAGGTCGACCGCCTCAACGCCGGCGAATGCCCGATCTACGAGACCGGCCTGCCCGAGCTGCTGGCCGGCCACACCGCCACCGGCCGCCTGCGCTTCACCACGGACATCGCCGAAGCCGCGGAGTTCGCGGACCTGCACTTCGTGGGCGTCGGCACTCCGATCGACGCCGACGGCCGCTCCTACGACACCGGGCAGGTCTTCGGCGCCATCCGCCAACTCGCCCCGCACCTGAAGCGGTCCTGCACGATCGTCGGGAAGTCCACGGTCACCGTGGGCACTACCCTCAAGGTCACCGAACTCGCCCACCGCCTGGCCCCGGCCGGAGACCTGGTCGAGGTTGTCTGGAATCCCGAGTTCCTGCGGGAGGGCCACGCCGTCGAGGACACCCTGCGCCCGGACCGCCTCATCGCCGGTGTCACCAGTGCGGAGGGCGAGAAGGCGATCCGCACCGTCTACGCCGGCATTCTCGACGCCGGGGTCCCCCTGTTCGTCTGCGACCCGCAGACCGCCGAGCTCGCCAAGGGCGCCGCGAACACCTACCTCGGCCTCAAGATCTCCTTCATCAACGGCGTTGCCGACATGTGCGACGCCGCCGGCGCCGACATCTCCAGGATCGTGGACATTCTGGGCATCGACCCGCGCATCGGTGCCGCCGGCATGCGACCCGGCATCGGATACGGCGGAGGCTGCCTCCCCAAGGACATCCGCGCCTTCACCGCCTCCGCCCGCCAGCTCGGTGCCGACCGGGCAGCCGCCCTGCTGCTCGCCGCCGAGCACATCAACGACAGCCGCGTCGACACCGCGATGGCCCTCGTCACCGGCGCCCTGGGCCGGCGGCCGGTCAAGGGCTCGCGGGTCACCGTGCTGGGCGCGGCCTTCAAGCCCGGCACCAACGACGTCCGCGAATCCCCGGCCCTCGCCCTCGCGCAGGCACTGGAACAGGCCGGAGCCGTCGTCACGGTGCACGACCCGCAGGCGGTCCCCACCGCCGTGCAGCGAAACCCCGAACTCGACTACACCGACGACCTGTCCGCAGCCCTCGACGGCGCCGACATCACCGTCCTGGCCACCGAGTGGCCCGAGTACCGGCAGGCGAACCCGCAAGACCTCGTCGGCCACCCCGCCACCCCGGTGCTCGTCGACTGCCGTACCACCCTGGACCCCGACCCCTGGCGCGCGGCGGGCTGGACCCCCCACCAGATCGGGCGCCCCGGCAAGTAGCAGGCTGCGGCACACCCCCAGGGCCCGGAGGCGCCGCCAGGACCTCCGGGCCCCGGCCCCGTTCGGGCCGCACGAGCAGGCGGGAGCAACGGCAGGCAAGAACTCGCGCCGCCGGGGACCGGGCGGCGGCGGTCAGCGGCAGGGGAGGAGGGCGAAGGTGTAGCCGCGGGCCTTGAGGGTGCGGAGGATGGCGGGCAGGGCGGCCACCGTCTGGCTGCGGTCGCCGCCGCCGTCGTGCATCAGGACGACGGCGCCGGGGGTGACCCGGTCCAGGACCCGGCGTTCGATCGCGGCCCGTCCGGGGCGGGCCCAGTCCTGCGGGTCGACGCTCCACAGCTGGATGGTCTTGCCGAGTCGCGCCGCGCCGGAGCGTACGGCGCTGTTCACCGCGCCGTACGGGGGTCGAAGGCAGCTCGGAGTGGTTCCGGTCCGGGCGCGGATACGTGCGTCGGTGGCCGTCACCTGGGAGTCGAAGGAGGACTTGGAGAGGGAGCGCAGGTCGGGGTGGGACCAGCTGTGGTTCTGCACGCTGTGGCCCTGGTCGTGCACCCGGCGGGTGACCTCGGGGTACGCGGCGACGTTCTGGCCGATCTCGAAGAAGGTGGCCCGTGCCCCGTACTGGGCCAGCAGCGCCAGGACCTGAGGGGTGTACCGGGGGCTCGGTCCGTCGTCGAAGGTGAGGTAGACGACCTTGGCCGGGGCCGCCTGGGCGGGGGCGGCGGGCAGGGCGACCACGGCGGTGGCGGCCGCCACCAGGGTGCCGATCACGAGGCGGGCGGCGCGGCGCCCCCGGGGCCGGTGCGCCGCTCGGGGCGAAGCCACTGAAGTCACTGAGGTCACTCGGGTCGAGGTCACGGGTGCTCCCAACGGCCGCGGAACCGGAACGAACCCGGTGCCCGCCCCCCTCCCCGGCCCTCCGTCCAATGTAGCGGCGCCAGCCCCGGCGTCAGTCCGCGCCGGCGAGGATGTCCCCGGCGACCTTCCCGGCCTGGGCGCGGATCTCGGGGATGGCGGTGCTCTCCAGCAGGCTGCCCCGGCGCAGCGCGCCGAGCGTCCACAGCGGCGCGGGCGGGGAGCCGTCGGCGGCTCGCACCCGGCCGAGGGCGTCGGTGCGGAAGCCCTGGCCGAGGTCGTCGGGTTCGGCCAGTCCGGCGCCGAGCAGCACGGCCACCAGCGGGTCGGGCACCCGGCGGACGTCGGTCTGCGGGCCGGTGCAGTTGAGGACCGCGGCGACGGTCAGGGCGCGGCCGTCGCGCAGCCGGACCCGGACGCCGTCGCCGGTGGGGCCCGCGTCGGCGAGTTCGCCCGGTCCCACCGTGATCCACCCCTCGGCCACGGCCGCCGCGAAGGCCCGGTCAGTCGACGCGTCGGCCGAGCGCCCCGACCAGGGCACCGACCAGCGTGTCCACCATCGCCCCGTCCGGGTCGCGGTCCGGGTTGACCTCGGTCACCACCAGCCCGGCGAACTGCGGCGCGGCGCAGAACTCGGCCAGGCAGTCGAAGGCCACGCCGACCGGCAGGCCCTCGTTGAAGTGCGGGAAGTTCGCCAGCGGGAGGTCCACCGAGTCGATCACGTCCACGTCGAAATGCAGCACGAACCGCTCGTGGTCGGCGGCGAGCGCCCGCCAGGCGGCCCGCGCCTCGACGACCGGGTCCACCCCGGGCGCGGTGAGCTCCGTGCACGGCAGGGCCCGCAGCCGGTAGCGGCCCAGCCGCTCCCGCCCCGCCGCGCCCAGCTCCACCGGGTCGTAGCCGAACGCCACGATCCCCTCGGGCCCCAGCAGCGGCGTGCGCGGCCCGGCCTCCCGCAGCTCGGGCGCACCGTCACCGAGCAGGTGCGACAGCACCATGGTGTCCAGGATCCCGGAGCGGCTGCTGTCCGGCACCGACAGGTCGAGGTCCCCGTCGAAGTACAGCAGGCCGGTACCGGGCCGGCGGGCGACGTACGCGGCCAGCACGCCCAGGGTGATCGTGCAGTCCCCGCCCACGACCAGGGGCACCGCGCCGTCGTCGAGGACGGCGCCGACGGCCTTGGCCACCGCGCGCACCACCTCGACCACCAGCGGCAGGTTCTGCCGGTCGCGGCGGTCGGGGTCGGTCCGGAACGGCACCACCGGCAGGTCCCCGCGGTCGGTCACCGTCACCCCCCCCCCCCCCCCCCCCGGCCGCCCGCAGCCGCTCCACCAGGCCGGCGGAGCGCAGGGCCGCCGGGGCCTTCTCCTGGCCGGGACCGTGCGTGCCCGCGCAGGACGGGACCCCCAGCAGTGCGAACTCCTCGGCCACGGTCGCTCCCTGTCCGTTCGTCCCGGCCCTGTCCCCGTCTCCGCCCGGGGGCCGCGTCCGCACCCGGAACCGGGCGGCGCGCGCGAGGCGGAGCGCGGCAGTGGGCCGAGCGTATCGGCGGACGGGGTGCGCGGCGCGTTCCTCCCGGGGGTGTCGGCGGTGTCGGTCTCCTCGGGCACCGGCGGAGCACCAGTACGGCTCGACGAGGGCCGCGAGGGCCGGCGCCGGTCGGGCCTGCGCCACGACCGGGCGGTCCGTCAGTTCCGGTTCCGGGTGCGGTGATCGGCTTGTTCGGCAGATGGTAGGACCGCCGCGGTCGGGTCCGCGTACGATCGATCGCCATGGTGGATCTCTACGCTCCGACCGAACCCTACGACCGCGGCTTCCTCGACACCGGGGACGGCAACCGCCTCTACTACGAACAGCTGGGCAATCCGGCCGGCAAGCCCGCCGTTCATCTGCACGGCGGACCGGGCGCGGGCACGTCCGGCCGCCCCATGCGGGCCTGGGACCCGTCC
>NZ_JZWY01000357.1:0-2764 GCF_000966955.1 Streptomyces sp. NRRL S-495 | reverse complement strand
GATGTGTATAAGAGACAGGGCCTGGGACCCGTCCCGCTACCGGCTGGTCCGCTTCGACCAGCGCAACTGCGGGCGCAGCACCCCGCACGCCTCGGACCCGGCCGTGGACATGGCCCTGAACACCACCCGGCACCTGGTCGAGGACATCGAGCGCCTGCGCGAACACCTCGGCATCGAGCGCTGGCTGGTCAACGGCGCCTCCTGGGGCTCGACGCTCGCGGTGGCCTACGCCCAGCAGCACCCGGAGCGGGTGAGCGAGGTGGTGATCGCCGCCGTGACCACCTCCCGCCGCTCCGAGATCGACTGGCTCTACCGGGGCGTGGCGCAGTTCCGGCCCGAGGCCTGGGAGCGTTTCCGGGACGCCGTGCCGGCGGCCGAGCGCGACGGGGACCTGCTCGCCGCCTACGCCAGGCTGACGGCGCACCCCGACCGGGCGGTGCGTGAGCAGGCCGCCGCCGACTGGCTGGCCTGGGAGGACGCGGTGGTGTCCGGCGAGCCCAACGGCGTGCCCGGCATCTGCGCCCACTTCTTCGGTCACGGCGCCTGGTTGGAGGAGGGGCAGCTGATCCGCGACGCCGGGAAGCTGGCCGGCATACCGGCGGTGCTGGTGCACGGCCGGCACGACCTGAGCTGTCCGGTGCGGACGGCCTGGGAACTGGCCGCGGCCTGGCCGGGTGCCCGCCTGCACATCGTCGAGGACTCCGGCCACGCCGGCAGCGAGGAGCTGAACCTGCTCGCCCGCCGGGCCATCGAGGAGTTCAAGGACCGCTGAGCGCGGCGGCGCCGGACGGGCCGGGCAAGGGCCCGTCCGGCGTGGCGGCGGCCCTGGCCGCTATGCGCGGTGGTACGGCATCGGGCCGGTGACCTCGGCGCCGAGCGCGCTGGCGGCCTGGCGGGCCCAGAACGGGTTGCGCAGCAGCTCGCGACCGAGCAGGACGGCGTCGGCCCGGCCCTCGGAGAGGATCCGCTCGGCCTGCTCGCGGTCGGTGATCAGGCCGACCGCCGCCACCGGAAGGTCGGTCTCGCGGCGGACCGCCTCGGCGAACGGCACCTGGAAGCCGGGGCCGGCCTCGATCCGGGCGTCCGGGACGAGGCCGCCGGTCGAGACGTCCAGCAGGTCGACGCCGTGGGCGTGGAGCTCCTTGGCCAGCCGGACGGTGTCCGCCGAGGTCCAGCCCTCGCGCTCGTCCTCGGGGTTCTCGGTGAGCCAGTCGGTCGCCGAGATCCGGAAGAAGACCGGGAGCTCCTCGGGCCACACCGAGCGGACGGCGTCGACGACCTCCAGCGCGAACCGGATCCGGCCCTCGAAGGAGCCCCCGTAGCCGTCGGTGCGCCGGTTGCTGTGCGGGGAGAGGAACTCGTGCACGAGGTAGCCGTGCGCCCCGTGGATCTCGGCGACCTGGAAGCCTGCGTCGAGGGCCCGGCGCGCGGCGTCGGCGAACTGCCGCACGATCGCGCCGATCTGCTCCACCGTGAGCTCCTCGGGCGTGACCCGGTCCGGCTCGAACGGCAGTGCGCTGGGGGCCACCGGCCGCCAGCCGTGCGCCTCGTCCGGCCCGATGGCCCGGCCCCGGTCGACCCAGGTCCGCTCGGTCGACGCCTTCCGCCCCGCGTGGGCGAGCTGGACGGCCGCGACGGTGCCCTGCGCCTTCAGGAAGGAGGTGATCCGCCGGAACCCCTCGACCTGGGTGTCGTTCCAGAGTCCGAGGTCGTAGGGCGAGATCCGGCCCTCGGGGCTCACCGCGGTGGCCTCGGTGATGATCAGCCCGGTCCCGCCGGCGGCCCGCGCCGCGAGGTGGGTGAAGTGCCAGTCGGTCGGCACGCCCGCCGCCTCGCCGTCCGGGGCGGCGCTGTACTGGCACATCGGCGGCATCCACACCCGGTTGGGAACGGTCAGCGACCGCAGGGTGAAGGGGGTGAACAGGCTGGTGCTCATGTCGGACTCCAGGAGACGGCCCAAGAGTGATTGCAGGTGCAATCTCTGTGGAAACAATAGTTGCATGCGCGCCACAATCGCAAGCCTCGGCCGTGGACCTGGAAAGGCCGGGCGTGGGCTTGCCCCTGACGCGCGGGGCAGGGGTTAGCGTCCCGCTGTCGGACGGCCCGCAGGCGGCCGTGCGGCACCGCCAACACCAGCACCGAACCCAGGAGTTCGCCCATGTCCACACTCCCCACCAGCACCCGTGAGGTCCGCCTCGTCTCCGCTCCGGACGGGCTTCCCGTCCCCGCCGACTTCGCCGTGTTCGATGCCCCCCTGGCCGCGCCGGGGTCGGACCAGGTACTCGTCCGCAACCGGGCCTTCGTGGTCTTCCCCGGGCTGCGCAGCCTGATCGGCGGCGAACTCGACTCCGCCGTCCTGCCGACAGTCCGACCCGGCGACCCGATCTTCGGGCCTGCGATCGGCGAGGTCCTGGCCGCGCCCGCCGAAGGGCCGCTGCGCCCCGGGGACCTGGTGACCCATCTGCTGGGCTGGCGCGAGCACGCCGTGGCCGAGGCCGCCGCGTTCACCCGGGTGGCCGACGGCTTCCTCGACCCGCTCGCCCTGCTGTCGCCCGCCCTGGCGGCCTACGGCGCGCTGACCCGGGCGACCGGCGTACGGGAAGGGGACGTCGTCCTCGTCACCGGCGCGGCGGGAGCGGTCGGCACCGTGGCCGGACAGGTGGCCCGGCTGCTCGGCGCCGCCCGGGTGATCGGCACCACCGGCTCGGCCGCCAAGGCGAAGCGGCTGACGGAGGAACTCGGCTACGACGCCGTGCTGGTGCGC
>NZ_JZWY01000356.1:0-1223 GCF_000966955.1 Streptomyces sp. NRRL S-495 | reverse complement strand
ACGACGCCGTGCTGGTGCGCGGCGAGCGCCCGATCGCGGACCAGCTCGCCGAGGCGGCCCCGGAAGGCATCGACGTCCTGCTGGACATGGTCGGCGGCGAGCAGCTGACAGCGGCCGTCGACGCCGCCCGCCCGGGCGCGCGGTTCGCGCTGATCGGCGCGCTCGCCGGACAGTTCGACCCGGCCCGCCGCGGTGCCAGCGCGCCCGCCGTGGTGGACAGCTTCCGGCTGCTCGTCCGCGACGCCACCGTCCACGGCATCGCCGGCCAGCGCTACCAGGACCTGGACCCGGAATGGCGCGAGCGGCTCGCCGGCTGGCTGCGGTCCGGTGAACTGGCCGTCCCCCGGACCGTCCTGACGGGCATCGAACAGGCACCCGGAGCGTTGTCCCGGCTGATCGAGGGCGACCTCTTCGGCGCGCTGATCGTGGAACTGCGGGACTGACGCACACACGGAGGACGGATGGCGGGCCGGATGAGGATCGGCGACGCGGCGGCAGCCGCCGGCACCACGCCCAGGGCACTGCGCTTCTACGAGCAGCGCGGACTGCTCCCGCCCGCCGTCCGGAGCGCCTCCGGCCAGCGCGAGTACGGGCCGGAGGCCGTGACCAGGGTGCGGGTCATCCGCGCCCTGCTGGCGCTCGGCCTCACCGTGGACGACCTGGCCAGCCGGACCCACCGGCTGGACCTGCTCGCCGAGGACCCTCCGCGCAGCTGCGCCTCCGACGGGGACTTCGGGCCGGACACCTTCGCCCCGGTGGTCGAGCGGCGGCTCGCCGCGCTGGACGCGGAGATCGCCCGGCTGACCCGGCTGCGCGAGGCCCTGGCCCGCCACACCGGGACGGAGGCCGGTCCGCAGCTCTCGCGCCAGTAGTGCCGGGCGCGGCGGCGGGTCCACCGGGCGTTCGGGTGATCCTGCGGTGCGGCGCTGATCGTGCGTGGGCGATCGGCGCTAGGAAGTGCAGGACCGCACCGCGCCGGCGGCCCGTGGGCCGCCGGCCCCACGAAAGGAGTCCCCGGCGTGGCCGTCCCCACCACGTTCGACCATCGGGTGAAGAGCTACAGCCTGCCGCACGCGTACTGGCTGGCCAGGGCCGCCGACCTGGCCTACAAGGACAAGGACACCATCGAGCGGCAGGCCCGCGACTGGGGCTTCACCGAGGTGCGGCACCACGAGAGCAAGTTCGTCCCGCCCTTCCCGCTCCAGGACACCCAGGCCTTCACC
>NZ_JZWY01000355.1:0-283 GCF_000966955.1 Streptomyces sp. NRRL S-495 | reverse complement strand
GACACCCAGGCCTTCACCATGGCCGGTGACCACATGATCGTGACGGCCTTCCGGGGCACCGAGCCGCAGCAGATCCGCGACTGGCTCTCGGACGCCTCCACCCCGCCCTGGCCGGGGCCGGCCAGGACCGGCTACCTGCACTACGGCTTCGGCGAGGCCCTGGAGTCGGTCTTCCCGGACGTGCGGAAGGCCGTCACCGAGCTCCGCACCCAGGACCAGAGCGTCTGGCTCACCGGCCACAGCCTCGGCGGGGCGCTGGCGATGCTGGCCGGCGCCCGGCTCC
>NZ_JZWY01000354.1:0-1450 GCF_000966955.1 Streptomyces sp. NRRL S-495 | reverse complement strand
GCTGGAGGAGCCGCGACTGGCGGCCGACGGTGTGGTCACCTTCGGCCAGCCCCGCACCTGTGACCGCCTGCTGGCCGCGGCGTACAACAAGGGCTTCCAGAACCGGATGTACCGCTTCGTCAACAACAACGACATCGTCCCCCAGCTGCCGCCCGAGCCCGCCTACACCCATGTCGACGCCCTGCGGTACATCGACTCCGGCGGGAAACTGCACGACTCGGTCGGCCTGCTCGGCGGCCTGGCGGACCGGGCGAAGGGCCTGACCGCCGACGCCTTCGCGCCGGCCAGTGACGGCATGCGGGACCACTTCATGCGCAACTACCTCGCCGCGCTGGAGAAGAACCTCGCCTGACGGCGGTGGGGATCCGGGTCCGCCGGGCCCGGATTCCCGCGAACCCGCCCTCCCCGCCGCCGAGTTCTGGAAGCATCGACCTCGTTCCCGCGGGCGCGGGAGGAAATGGGGGCCGGGGCGATGGACGCGACCCGCACATACCGGTCGGGAGCGGCGGTCCTCGCCGGGGCGGTGGCCGCGGCCCTGGGGATCGCGGGCTGCACGTCCGGCGGCTCCGGCGGGGCGACGGGATCACCGTCGTCCGCGGGCCCGGCGAGCACCTCGGCACCCGCTCCGAGCGCCACCCCGACGGTCGGCTCGACGGAAGCGACGGTCACCTCCCCGCCGCCCACCGCACCGGCGCCGAGCCCGAGCTGCTTCGACACCGGCATGGTCGGCGACACCACGGTGGCCGGCTACCTCTCCCGGCTCCCCGGCGCCGCGCGGATCATCGACCCGGGGATCTTCATGGACCTGGACGGCCTGCACCTCGACACCACGACGGACCGGCGGCCGTGCGGACCGGTGACCGTGCGGATCACCCGGTTCACCGTGCGGCTGTCCCACACCGGTTCGGGCACCGTCACCCGCCCGTCCTACTCCTACAGCCCGCTGGACACCACCGAGGTGACGATCGGTCCGGCCAACGGGGTCGCCCCGGGCAGCGCGCCCCCGGCGACCTCGCACTGCTCCGGGGTGCTCTCCGTGGTCCAGTTGGGCGCGCCGGTCAAGGACACCGAACTGCCGCAGCGGCTCGACCTGGCCACCCCGAGCCCGGCGCCCACCGCGCCGTACCACCAGAACGTCAAGGTGACCGGCGAGCGCCAGGTGGCAGCCGGCCTGGCCCTCCCGGCCGACGCCGCCACCTGCTGACGGCCGACTCCCGCCGCTCCTGCCCTACGCGGTCGGCGGCGCCCACTGCGGGTCACGGCCGGTGAAGCCGAGCAACTTCGCCGCCGGGCCCGCGTCGGCGGGTACCTCGACCACGGGGCCGAACTTGCCGAAGGAGTCCCGGACGAAGTCGACGATCCGGGCGGCCGGGCTCTCCAACCCCTCCGCCAGGGAATCGGTCAGCGGGAGGTCCTGACCGGTCGCGCGGGCGATGTCCCAGGCGTGCAC
>NZ_JZWY01000353.1:0-2540 GCF_000966955.1 Streptomyces sp. NRRL S-495 | reverse complement strand
CATCTGCCCCATCGGCGTCGGCACGCTCTCGGCGTCCCGGACCGACTCCCAGGCCTTCGCCGCTCCCTCCAGCACCCGCGCCAGCTCGGCCACCGCGTCGCCGCCACTGCTGTCCGCCGGAGCGTCCGCGGGGTCGAACGGGTCCCCGGCCGGCGCCTCCTCGGTGATCTGCATGACCAGCGCCTGCTGGTCGAGCCGCGCGTGGTTCAGCACCTGACGCACCGTCCACTCGCTGCACGGCGTCGGCGCGCCCCAGGCACCCTCCGGCACCCCGCGCACCACGGTCAGCAGGTACTCGTGGGCCCCGGCCAGCAGCGCGAAACCGTCGACGGACATCCGGCATCCCCTCCAGATTCATCAGGCATCGACCCGGGCGGCAGCACCGCCCGCCACGAAGTCGTTCACCCTCACCATAGGCCCCACCAGTGACAATCGGCAGCTCCGGCAGTTTCGACGGCCGGGGGCCGACCGGCGCCGCACGGGCCGGTCAGGGCGTCAGGACGATCTTGCCGCCGACCGTGCCGGACTCCGCGAGGCGCAGTGCCTCCGCGGCGCGGGCCAGCGGGAGTTCGGCGGCGACCCGGGCCGTCACCTCGCCGCGGCGCACGGCGCCGAAGACCTCGCCGAGGTCGGTCCGCAGCCGGGCACGGAAGCGGTCCTTGCCCAGCCCCCGGCCGGCCCAGATGTTGTAGAAGTGGGCCCGGCGGCCGTTCGGCAGGGTGTTCCAGAGCCAGGTGCGGGCGAGGATCTTGAGCACGGGCCACTGCTTGGAGCCGCTGTCGTCCCGGGTCGAGGCGCTGCCGTAGGCGATCAGCGTGCCGCCGGGGGCGAGCAGGCTCCAGGAGTCGATCACGCTGCGGCCGCCGACGTGGTCGAACACCGCGTCCACCCCGTCCGGTGCCAGCTCCCGGACCCGGGCCGCGACTTCGCCCGCGCGGTAGTCGACCGGCTCGACCCCGAGTTCGCGCAGGGCGTCGTGGTGGCGGGCGGAGGCGGTGCCGATCACCCGGACGCCCGCCGCGCCGGCGAGCTGGACCAGGACGGACCCGACGCCGCCGCTCGCGCCGTGCACCAGGACGGTCTGTCCGGCGCGCACCCGTGCCCGGCGGTGCAGCATCTGCCAGGCGGTGATGCCGTTGACCACCACGGTCTCCGCCTCGGCCGGGGTGAGGCCGTCCGGCACCGGTACGGCGTCGGCGGCGTCGACCACCACATGGCTGGCCCAGCCGCCGACCTTGACCAGTGCGGCGACCCGCTGTCCGAGCAGCCCCGGGTCGACGCCCTCGCCGGTGGCCAGTACCCGGCCCACCAGGTCGTAGCCGGGCACGAAGGGGAAGGGCGGCTGGTCGTAGTACCGGCCGCGGCGCATCTGCTGCTCGGCGAAGGAGACACCGGTGGCCTCGACGCCGATCACGATCCGGCCCCGCCCGGCCTCCGGCACGACCCCGTACCGGAGCTCAAGACCCTCCGGAGCCACGATGCCCGGCAGTACGACCTCGAGCAGACGCTCGTCACCCATGATCGTGTTCTCCTTCTTTGTTCGGCAGATGCTTTCGTGTTCGTTATAAGTTATAACTCCATCGAGCTGTGAGCGTCAAGAGCGATCGTGAGACCCTCTAACTGAGTGCACCGTTCAAGATCGCCGTGATACTTTCGCTCCCGCCGTGCGCCGCTGCGACCCGAGGAGGTGGGACCGATCAACGCTGCAACCCGTCGGGCACCCCTCCCTCGCATGGCTTGAGGGCTGCCCGCACCAGGCATCCCGAAAGGCCCGAACGCTATGCACTTCACTTCTGAAACCTCCTCCGACGGCATCCACGAGCAGCTCTTCGTCGTCGACGACGTCCCCGCCGCGCTGTGGACGCCGGACGGCCCCGCCACCACCCGCCCGCTGGTCCTGCTGGGCCACGGCGGCGGCGAACACAAGAAGGAGCCCGGCATCCTCGCCCGGGCCCGCCGGCTCGTGACCGAGTGCGGCTTCGCGGTGGTCGCCCCGGACGTCCCCGGACACGGCGACCGCCCGGCCCAGGAGGAGTACAACCGGCTCGCGATCGCCAACCAGGAGCGGATCGCGGCCGGCGCGGACCCGGGGCCGCTGCTCGCCGAGTTCCACGCCCTGGTGGCGCGGCGGACGGTGCCGGAATGGCGGGCCGTCCTGGACGCCGTCCAGCGGCTCGACCACGTCGGCGCCGGACCGGTGGGCTACTGGGGGGTCTCGCTGGGCTGCGGGCTCGGCGTGCCGTTCGTCGCCGCCGAACCCCGGGTCCGCGCGGCGGTCCTGGGTCTGGGCGGGGCGCTGGCCTCGGCGGCGGAGGCCGCGCGGATCACCGTCCCGGTGGAGTTCCTGCTGCAGTGGGACGACGAGCGGGTGCCGCGCGAGGCGGGCCTCGCCCTCTTCGAAGCGTTCGGCTCCGCAGAGAAGACCCTGCACGCCAACCCCGGCGGGCACGGCGACCTCCCGGCCTTCGAGCTCGACAGCACCCTGCGCTTCCTCGCCCGCCACCTCGGCTGACCGCCCCCCGGCCGGCTGCTGTCGGCAC
>NZ_JZWY01000352.1:0-13216 GCF_000966955.1 Streptomyces sp. NRRL S-495 | reverse complement strand
ACCGACAGCGGCACCGGCGTCCCGCCGGTGGCCTGCCGGTGTCCTGACGGTGCGCCGACAGCAGCCGGGGGGAGCCTGGTGCGTGGCAGCACACGAACCAGGGGAGGCCCCGCCATGCCGAACAGCACGCGACCGCAGCACTCGCGCCCGACCACGGTCCTGATCTCCGGTGCCGGGATCGCCGGCACCGCCCTCGCCCACTGGCTGGACCGCTACGGCTTCCGGGTCACCGTGGTCGAGCGCGCGCCCTCCCTGCGCGGGGGCGGCCAGCCGGTGGACATCCGCGGCAACGCCCTCGAAGTCGTCGACCGGATGGGCCTGTTGGCGGAGGTCGGGGCGCGACGGACCGGACTGCTGGGGATGTCCGTGGTCGACGGCGACGGCCGGGAGCTGAGCCGCACCACCGAGCGGACGGCCAGCGGCGGACCGGTCGACGGCCCGGACGTGGAGATCCTGCGCGACGAACTCGCCGAGCTGATCGCCGGGGTGGCGGGCAGCGGGGTCGAATACCGCTTCGACGACTCGATCGAGACCCTGGTGCAGTACGAGGAGGGGGTCCAGGTCCGGTTCCGCGGCGACGAGGAGCGCTCCTTCGACCTCGTCGTGGGCGCCGACGGCCTGCACTCCAACACCCGCCGGCTCGTCTTCGGCCCGGAGGAGGACTACCTGCACCCGATCGACACCTATGTGGCGGGCTGGAGCGTGCCCAACCACCTCGGGCTGGACCGCTGGCAGGTCGTCCACCGGCCGGGCGACTCCTCGGAGCGGATGTGCATGGCGATGACCGTCCGCGACAACGCCGAGCTGCGCGTCTTCGTCGGCTTCGGCTCCGACGAGCCCCTCGGGCGGATGCTCCCGCGCGACCCCTCCGAGCAGCGCCGCCTGGTCGCCGAGGTCGCCGCGGACCTGCGCTGGGAGGTGCCGCGATTCCTGGCGGCCCTGGACGACACCGAGGTGTTCCACTACGACGTCGTCGCCCAGATCAAGATGGACCGCTGGTGGAACGGCCGGGTCGCGCTGCTCGGCGACGCCGGGTACTGCTGCTCGCCGCTGACCGGGCAGGGCACCAGCGTCGCCCTGACGGCGTCCTACGTCCTGGCGGGGAGTTGCACCGGGCGGACGGCGACCACCGGGCCGCCTATCCCGCCTACGAGCGGCGGCTGCGCGAGCACGTGGCCGCCAACCAGGCGATCCTCGAACTCACCGGCGACCGGCTGAAGGCGGACGGCGCCGAGGGCGGCTTCGAGGAGATCGCTCCGGAGATGGACGTGGTCTTCCGCGCGGCCACGGTCTTCGACCTGCCGGACTACTGACGGACTACGACAGACTGCTGCGGGGCTGCTGACGGACCGTGCGCCGGTGGCCCCGGCCCGCCGGGGAGGCGGGCCGGGGCCACGGTGGGCTTCGGGTCACGGAACACTTTGCAAAGTCGCCGACGACTTTGCAAAGTGTTCTGCTTTGCAAAGTGCTCCGCGCGGGGACGGCTCCGAGGGAGTCGGGAGCGGGAAGTCGGGAGCCGGGTTTCCGGAGCGCGGGGGACGCAGGGAGCGCGGCGGACACGCCGGACGGCCCGGGCCGCGGAACGCGCGTCAGCCGGCGAGCTCCCGGAGGGCGGCGGTGGCGAAGTCGTGGTCCTGCTCGGGGGCGCCGCCGCCGATGCCGAGGGCGCCGATCAGCCGGCCGTCGCGGTGGACCGGGACGCCGCCGGCGATAAACAGTAGCGGCCGGTCGAGCGCGGTCGGCAGCGAATGGAACGGCCCGTCGGGCTTGACCAGGTCGACCAGGTCGGCGGTCGGGGCGTTCAGCTGGAGGGCGGTGTAGGCCTTGCGGGTGCTGGTCTCGCCGGAGATGAGGACGGCCCGGTCGTCGCGGCGGAAGGCCAGCAGATGGCCCCCGGCGTCGAGGACGGTGACGCTGACCGCGACCCCGGCCGCCTCGGCGGCGGTGCGGGCGGCCGCGACCAGGGTCTCGGCGTCGGCGGTGGTCAGCGGGACAACGGCGGTGGTGCTCAAGGTGGCGGTCAGGGTGGTGCTCATGGTGGTGCTGCTCCTTGAAAGAAGGGGGGCGATCAGTGGTGGACCGGGACGGCGGTGGGGGAGGGCACGGTCACGGCCGTCGGGGCCTTGCCGGTGCGGCGCTCCAGGGCGGCGGACCAGAGGGCGAGGACCAGGGCCGCGGCGGCGAGCAGAGCACCCACCCAGTTCGGCGCGGTGTAGCCGAGGCCGGCGGTGATGACCATGCCGCCGAGCCAGGCGGCGAGGGCGTTGCCGAGGTTGAAGGCGCCGATGTTCACGGCCGAGGCGAGGGTGGGGGCGCCGTGCGCCTGGTCCAGCACCCGCTTCTGCAGCGGGGGGACGGTGGCGAAGCCGAGCGCCCCGACGAGCACGACGGTGATCGCGGCGAGGACCTTGTTGTGGGCGGTGAGGGTGAACAGCGCGAGCACGAGGGCGAGGCCGCCGAGCGTGGTGTACAGCAGGGGCATCAGCCGCCGGTCCGCGAACCGGCCGCCGAGCAGGTTGCCGAGGAACATCCCGATGCCGAACAGCACCAGCAGCCAGGTCACCGCGCCGTCCGAGTAGCCGGCCACGTGGGTCATCATCGGGGCGATGTAGGTGATGGCGGCGAAGACACCGCCGAAACCGAGCACGGTCATCGCCATCGCCAGCAGCACCTGCGGATTGCGGAAGGCGGTCAGCTCGCGGCGCAGGTGGGCGCCCTCGGGGCGGGCCTGCTCCGGGACGAGCCTGGCGATCCCGGCCATGCCGACCAGGCCGAGCGCGGCGACGATCACGAAGGTGGTCCGCCAGCCGACGGCCTGCCCGATGTAGGTGCCGAGCGGGACGCCGACGACATTGGCGACGGTGAGTCCGGTGAACATGGTGGCGATGGCGCCGGCCTTCTTGTCCGGGGCCACCAGTTCGGCGGCGACGACGGAGCCGATGCCGAAGAACGCGCCGTGGGCGAGCGAGGCGACCACTCGGCCGGCGAGCATCGTCCCGAAGGTGGGGGCGGCGGCGGAGAGCACGTTGCCGACCACGAACAGGCCCATCAGCAGCATCAGCATCCGCTTGCGGCTGACCTTGGTGCCGAGCACGGTGAGCAGCGGCGCGCCGAGGACCACGCCGAGGGCGTAGCCGGTGACCAGCAGGCCCGCGGTCGGGATGGAGACGCCGTAGTCGGCGGCGATCTCGGGCAGCAGGCCCATGATCACGAATTCGGTGGTGCCGATGCCGAAGGCGCCGACGGCCAGAGCGAGCAGTGCGAGTGGCATTGGGCTCGACCCTCCTGTGATTGCTTGAGTGAGCTCCTTGCGTGTCTTCACAATAGTTGCAGGCGCGCGATAACTGCAAACGCGGGATGTCGCTGTGCTCCGGATATCAGCTGGTGCAGGCTGTGCGGCAGGGCGCGAAACGCGGAGGACCGGCCCCAGCGCAGTGCTGGAGCCGGTCCTCGGGGTGCTGATACGAACGGCGATACGAACGGCGATGCGAACGGCGATGCGTAAGCGGGCTACCGCGCCGCCGCCGGGGCGTCCACGGCTTCGACGGCCTCGACCAGGGAGGCCAGCTCGGGGTGGCGGGCCGCCTCGGTGAGCGCCTCGCGCAGGGCGGCGTCATTGGTCGGCCGCGCCTCCGCCAGCAGCTTCAGTCCGGCCTCGCTCACATTGGTGTAGATGCCGCGCCGGTCGGTGGGGCACAGGTAGCGCGACAGCAGGCCCCGGTCCTCCAGTCGGGTGACCAGCCGGGTGGTGGCGCTCTGGCTCAGCACGACCGCGTCGGCGACCTGCTTCATCTGCAGGTGGCCGCCCTCGCCGTCGTGCTGGCGGCTGAGCACGTCGAGCAGCGAGTACTCCCGCACGCTGAGGTCGTGCCCGCTCTGCAGGGCGCGTTCGATGTGCCCCTCGATCCGGCTGTGCAGGAGGGAGAGTGCGCCCCAGCCACTGGCCAGGGCGGTGAGGGCGGGGTCCGTGGCGGTCATGGGTCCGGGCCTCCTTCCGGGGGTGGCCGTTCCAGGATAAGCCATCGGAGGAAATACCGGCCAGGGCTGCTAGCAGGCGGATGCAAGTATTTCAGGGGCGGCCGTCCCCGCCCGACGCCGTGTTGAGCCGGGCGGCCTGCCGGGTCAGATGGTCCCGCTCGGCGAGGTTGGACGCCGCCCGGGCCGCCTCCGCGTACAGCCGGGCCGCCGTCGCCCGGTCGCCCGCGCGCTCGTGCAGATAGGCCGCCGCCGCCGTGCGGCGCGGCACCGCCCCGTCGACCTCCGCGAGCGCCGCCAGCCCCGCACGCGGCCCGTCCGCCTCGCCGACGGCGACCGCGCGGTTCAGCCCGACCACCGGGCTGTCGGTCAGCCGCAGCAGTTCGTCGTACCACTCCACGATCTGCACCCAGTCCGTCTCCCCGGCCGTCGGCGCGTCCGCGTGCAGCGCGGCGACCGCCGCCTGCGCCTGGAACTCCCCCAGCCGGTCGCGGACCAGGGCGCCCTGGAGCACCGCGACGCCCTCGGTGATCGCCGCGGTGTCCCACCGGGAGCGGTCCTGCTCGGCGAGCGGCACCAGCGCGCCGTCCGGCGTGGTCCGGGCCGCCCGCCGGGCGTGGTGCAGCAGCATCAGCGCGAGCAGTCCCGCCACCTCCGGATGGTCCACCCGGGCCGCCAACTGCCGGGTGAGCCGGATCGCCTCGGCGGCGAGGTCGACGTCCCCCGAGTAGCCCTCGTTGAACACCAGGTAGAGCACCCGCAGCACGGTCGCGACATCGCCGGGGCGGTCCAGCCGCACCCCGGACACGGTGCGCTTGGCCCGGCTGATCCGCTGCGCCATGGTCGCCTCGGGCACCAGGTAGGCGCGGGCGATCTGCCGGGTGGTGAGCCCGCCGACGGCGCGCAGGGTGAGCGCGACCGCCGAGGCGGGCGACAGCGCGGGGTGGGCGCACAGGAAGTACAGCCGGAGCGTGTCGTCGACCTCGGCCACCGGCCCCGGCGCGGGCTCCTCCTCGACCCGGTCCTCGCGCCGCCGCCGGGCCGTGTCCGCCCGGGAGGCGTCCAGGAACTTCCGCCAGGCGACCGTGACCAGCCAGCCCTTGGGGTCGCGGGGCGGGTCCTCGGGCCAGACCCGCAGCGCTTCGACCAGCGCGTCCTGGACGGCGTCCTCGGCCGCCGCGAAGTCGGCTCCGCGGCGGACGAGGACGCCGAGCACGCCCGGGGTGAGACCGCGGAGCAGTGCCTCGTCCATGGGTGCGGTCACTCGGTGACGGTGGGTGCGGCGCCGTAGAAGGGGCGCAGCTCAAGCCACTCGTGGATCGGCCGGCCGCCCGCGCCGGGGGCGGCGGACAGCTCGCCGGCGAGTTCGACGGCGCGGTCGTAGCTGTCGACGTCGATCACCATCCAGCCGGCGATGAGGTCCTTGGTCTCGGCGAACGGGCCGTCGGTGACCGGCGGGCGGCCCTCGCCGTCGTACCGGACCCAGGTGCCCTCGGGGGCGAGCGCCTGGCCGTCGACGAACTCGCCGGTCTTCTCCAGCGCGGCGGCGAAGTCGTTCATGTACTGGATGTGGGCCGAGACCTCCTCCGGCGTCCAGCGGTCCATCGGCACGTTGTTGACCGCCTCCGGCGCGCCGCGGTAGTGCTTCAGCAGCAGGTACTTCGCCATGGTGTCCCTCTCCTCGGGGGTGGTGCGGCCCATTCTGGCCGCGCTCAACCCTGGGACGGAGCAGGCCACGGGTTCTCGACACCGCCGCCGAAGATTTTTTCCGGGACGCCGGAGGGCCCGTCCGGGGGCGGTCGGCGCGACCGCCCCCGGACGGGCCCGGTGGATCCCGCGAGTCCGGAGCGGGTCAGGCCCGGTACACGCCCACGTCGTACAGCGAGTACCCCCACGAGGTGGCACGCTGCTCGCCGTGCACCCGGACGTACCGCGCCGGGACGCCGGCGAACCGGGCGGTGTCCAGTCCGCCGTCACCGGAGGTGGTGGACCAGACGGTCCGCCAGTTGCTGCCGTCGGTGGACACCTCGATCCGGTACGCCCTGGCGTAGGCGCGCTCCCAGTCCAGGGTGACCCGGGAGACCAGGGTGGTGGTGGACAGGTCGAGCTGCAGCCACTGGTCGTCGCTCCAGTCGCTGGCCCACCGGCTGGACGGGCTGCCGTCGATCGCCCGGTCCGCGGCGTAGCTGGTGAACGGGTTCCACTCGGCCGAACTCGCGCCGGCGGAGCCCCCCACGGTGAGGTTGGCGGCGGCCTGGTGGTGTTCCGCGGCGCCCAGGGTGGTGAGGTAGGACTCCGCGCCCCGGAACAGGTCGTCGACCACGCCCTGCCCGCCGACCTGCCGGATGTCCTCGATCCAGTCCGGCACCAGGCCGTAGTGCGCGGCCCCGTCGGTGTTGAGGTCCCAGGTGCGGCTGCCGGCGGTGGCGCGGTCGACCAGGGAACCGCCGTCGGCGGTGCGGAACGGGTAGCGCACGGGGTTGGGGGTGTCGGCCCCGCGCGGGCCGGGCCAGCCGCCGACACCGTTCATATCGGTGCCGTAGCCGTACCCGACGCCGTACTTGTCGCGCAGCGCGTCGGTGCGCTTCGCCTCCGAGCTGAACGCCTCCGCGCCGTTCATGTACCTGTCTCTTATACACAGAGACGCGCTCCATCCAGCCGAGGTCCATCCAGCTGTGGGAGGAGACGACGCCCGGGTAGGACTGCGATTCCAGGACGTCCAGGGCCCGGCCCGCCGCCTTGACGCTCATATGGTCGAGCTCCAGCATCATGCCGCGCCGCATCATGCCGCGCAGGGCGTACTCGCCGAGCTCGGTCAGGCCCCTGGTGTTGCACTGCGCGTCCCCGGCGTACGAGGGGACGGTGACCCCGGCGGGCAGCTGCTGCTGGATCGAGGCGGGGGTCGGCGCCAGCCCGATCGGGTTGTCGTGCTGCGGGCCGGGGCACTTCTCGGTCTGCCAGAAGGTGCCGGTCGACAGGAACTGCCCGGCGTTGATCGCCGTGCCGAGCGCGCCCTCGTCGAACCGGACGCCGCACAGCGCGTTGTCGAACTTGTGGCACAGGAACATGCTGCGCACGCCGAGCCCGTACAGCTCGTCGAGGCCGCGGTCGATGTCCGCGCGGCTGCACTGGGCGATGTCCAGGACCTGCTTGCAGCCGAAGGGCTCGGAGGTCTCCACCCCGAGCACCACGGCCAGCTTGCCCTGGCGGACCACCTCGCGGGCCTGCGCGCTGTCGGTGACGATCCGGAACCAGCCCTTGCCGGGCCCGCCGTACATCTTGTCGATGTACGCCTGGAGGTCCCAGGACTTCTGGGCCTCCAGCCGGATCGCCGTCATCTCGTCGCAGCTGCGGTCCTTGAAGAAGTAGACCGAGCAGATCACACCGTTGGTCACCAGGTCGTTGACCAGCACCCGCTCGCCGCCGCGCCAGGCGCGCTCGATCCAGGCGTAGTAGTTCTGCTGGTGGGTCAGCGAGTCGTGGGCGGGCCAGTCGGCGAAGGTCGGCCAGCCGACCGGGTCGTGCTTGCCGTCACCGCCCTTGGTGATGAGGTCGAAGATGGCGAGGGAGCCGTCGGGGTAGTGCTCCGGACAGTCCTTGAGGGCGTCCTCGACCCCGGCCTCGGAGAAGGCCTTGCCGCAGATGAGGCGGCCGCCGAAACCCTCGGCGGCCATGATGTGGTCGTGGGCGTCGACGAAGCCGCGGACCTTGCCCTGGGCGTCGGTGCCGGTGAAGGGCGCGCCGGTGACGCCGATCGCGGCATCGGGGGCGGGCCGGGCGACCGGGTCCCACCAGTTCGGCCCGGCGGCGCCGTGCGCCGGCGCGGCGAGGGCCGCGGCGACCAGGGCGAGCAGCGTGGCGATCAGGGTGGCGATCCTGCGGCGGACGGGGAAGCGCTGTGCGTGGGGACGACGTGGGTGGGGGAGTCGCGTCATGTGCACCCCAGTTCCGGGTGGCGGGCGGACGACGCGGACGACGCCCGCCGCGGCACGGAGCGCCGCCCGGGCGGGCTGTCATGTCCTGCGTACTCGGTGGGTCGAGAATCGCCACTGTTGGATTTTTCGTCAATAGCCGTGGCACAACCCGCTCGTGCCAATACCGGCGGGGACCCCGCCGAGGGCACCGGCGGGGCTCGGCGGTCGGGCGCTCAGCGGTGGCGCTCAGCGGTCGGGCGCGCCCGCCGGCCGGTCGTGCGGCAGGAGCAGCGCCGCGCCGAGGCCGACGACCCCGAACACGGCGAGGGCGATCATCGCGGCCGCGTACCCGCCGTTGGTGAGCTCGGCGACCAGGATGGTGCCGGCGATGGCGGTGCCCAGCGAGGAGCCGAGGTTGGAGACACTGCGGGACAGGCCGGAGATCTCGCCCTGCCGGCTGTCGGGGAAGGCCGACTGCACCACGTTGACCGAGGGGGTGAGCATCAGCCCGAGGCCCAGCCCGATCAGCAGCAGCCCGGGGGTGAAGGCCCAGATGTCGTCGACGGCGCGCACCAGCAGCAGCAGGACGAGGATGCCGGCGGTGGTCGTCGCGAAGCCGGTGACGATCAGGGTGCGCTGGGACCACCGCTTCGCCAGCCGTTCGGCGCCGAGCGAGGAGGCGAGCAGGCCCAGGGTGGCGGCGGTGAAGACGCCGCCGGTGGCGATGGCGCTGTAGCCGCGGACCACCTGGAGGTACGCGCCGACCGTGAACGAGACGCCCATCAGCACCAGCCACTGCGCGTTCTGGGTGACCAGGCCGAGGTTGGAGACGCGGTCGCGGAACAGCGAGGTGGCCAGCAGCGGTTCCCGGCCCGCCCGCTCCAGCCGGCGGATCCAGCCGAAGAAGCCGGCCAGCACGGCCGCGCCGGCCGCCAGCAGACCGGTCATCAGCCACACGTTGTCGTCCGCCGCGAGGATGCCGGTGACCAGCAGGACCAGGCCCGCCGCCGACAGGACGGCGCCGACGGCGTCGAACGGCCGGTCGGGGTCGGGCGGCAGCGGGTCCTCCAGGGTGCGGGTGAGGAGGAGGATCAGCGCCACCACCACGACCTGGAAGCCGAAGTTGGCCCGCCAGCCGATCGCGGTGGTCAGCAGGCCGCCGCGGTGGTCAGCAGGCCGCCGATCAGCGGGCCGGCCGCCGCGCCGATGCCGCCGAGGGCCATGATGGCGCCGAACGCCTTGGCCCGGGCGGCGGTTCCGGTGAACAGCAGCGTGGTCAGGATGTAGACCGGGGGGATCAGCAGGGCGGTGCCGACGCCCTCCAGCACCGAGTTGCCGAGGATCAGCACGCCGAGCCCGGGCGCCGCCGCGCTGAGCAGCGCGCCGACCCCGTAGACGGCGAGGCCCAGCATCAGGCAGCGCTTGCGGCCCCAGCGGTCGGTGAGCTTGCCGCCGGGGATCATCAGCGCGGCCATCACCAGCAGGAAGACGGTGATGGCGACCTGGACGCCCTGGACACTGGTGTCGAGGTCCTCGCTGATGTCGTTGATCATCACGTTCATGCTGGAGCCGGCGAAGCTGCAGATGAACTGGGCCAGGGCCAGCGGGACGAGGATGTGCCGCGCGCCCGCCTTCCCCGGTGCGGCGGTGGTCATTCCGGGCTCCTCTCGAACGTCCGCGTTCCGCAGGGCGGCCGGCGGCCGGTCCGTCAGGCGATGCCCCGGCGGTCGAGCTCCTCGTCCAGGGCGAGGGCCGCGTCGATCAGCGCGAGGTGGGTGAACGCCTGGGGGAAGTTGCCCAGTTGCTCGCCGGAGGGTCCGATCTCCTCGGCGAACAGGCCGACGTGGTTGGCGTAGGTGAGCATCTTGTCGAAGGCGTACCGGGCCCGCTCGATCCGGCCGGCCCTGGCCATGGCCTCGACGTAGAGGAAGGTGCAGAGGTTGAAGGTGCCCTCGGAGCCGCGCAGTCCGTCGGGGGAGGCGGCCGGGTCGTAGCGGTAGACCAGGCTGTCGCAGACCAGTTCGCGGTCCATGGCGTCCAGGGTGGACAGCCAGTCCGGGTCGGTGGGGGAGAGGAAGCCGACCTTGGGCATCAGCAGCAGCGAGGCGTCGAGCACCTCGGTGCGGTAGTGCTGGGTGAACGCCCGGCGCTCGGGGTTCCAGCCGCGCTGCACGATCTGGCGCAGGATGTCGTCCCGTTCGGAGGTCCAGCGGTCGAGGTCCGCGGGGCGGGCGTGGGCGCGGGCGAGCCGGATCGCGCGGTCGAAGGCCACCCAGCACATCAGCCGGCTGTAGGTGAAGTCCTGGCGGCCGCCCCGGGTCTCCCAGATCCCCTCGTCCGGGCGGTCCCACTGCTCGGTCAGCCAGTCGACCATCCGGCGGAACGCGTCCCAGCCGCGCAGCGCGCCCATGTCGCCGCGGTCGTCCCCGTCGCCGGCCGCGAACGCGAACGCCGCCTCGCCGTAGATGTCCAGCTGGAGCTGGTCGGCGGCGCCGTTGCCGACCCGCACCGGGGCGGAACCCCGGTAGCCCTCCCAGTGCGGCAGCGTCTCCTCGCCCAGCAGGCGTTCGCCGTCCACCCGGTACATGATCCGGAGCCCGTCGTGCTCGGTACCGGCGCTCTCGATCCGCTCCCGCACCCAACGGCGGAAGGACTGGGCCTCCTCCCGGAAGCCGAGTCCGATCAGGGTGTGCACGGAGAGCGAGGCGTCGCGGATCCAGGTGTAGCGGTAGTCCCAGTTCCGTTCCCCGCCGATCTGCTCCGGCAGGCCCATGGTCGCGGCGGCGATCGGCGCGCCGGTCGGGTGGTAGCTGAGCAGCTTGAGCGTGATCGCCGAGCGGTCCACCATCTGCCGCCAGCGGCCCCGGTAGGTGGACGACCTGAGCCACTCGTACCAGAACGACCGGCAGGCTTCGAAGGCCGCCCAGTTCGCCCCGTCGTCCGGGGCCGAGGGCGGCTCGGCGCCGGAGGGCAGGGCGGTCAGGGACACGGTCGCCGTCTGCCCCGCGTCCAGGGTGAACCGGGCGGTCACATCGGCGCCGTCCGGGCGCAGCACCGCCGGCCCGGTGGCCTGCACGCAGAGGTCCTGGCCGGGCCCCCGCAGCCGCACGCCGCGGTCGTCGAGCACGGTCAGGGTGTGGGCGGCGCGGCCGTAGTCGAACCGGGGCCGGCACTCCAGGACGAACGGCACCCGGCCGCGGACCACCCGGGCGGCCCGGACGATCCGGTGCCGGTCGCTCGGGGCCGGCGAGGTGTCGGGCGGCATGAAGTCGACCACCTCCGCCACCCCCTCGGGGGAGAGGAAGCGGGTGACCACGATCGCCGTGCCGGCGAGGTAGAGCTGCTTCACCGTGACGTCCGGCACCGCGTCCCGGTCGACGGCGAGCCGGCACCGGCCGCCCCCGGTGTCGTCCAGCAGGGCGGCGAACAGGCTGGGGGAGTCGAACCGCGGGGCGCACCACCAGTCGATGTCGCCCGCCGTGGAGACGAGGGCGGCGGTCTGGAGGTCGCCGATCACGCCGTGCTCGGCGATCGGGGGGTAGGGACTCGTCACGGGGGCTCCCCAGGCGGGCGGAGGGACTGCTGGCGCCGCCACCGTACGGACCGCCGCCGGGGCGGCGGATCACCCGCGGTGGGTGACCGCCGGTCCCCGGTCCCGCGCCGCCGACCCGGTGCCGACCCGGTGTTGACCCGGTGCCAGCCGGTCCGTCGCCGGCCGGCTTCCCGCGCGGTCACCTCACGGGGGTGATGCGGCGGGCTCCGCGCGGCGGCAAGACTGGACGCCACCGCCGAGGCGAAGGGAGCCGGCCCCATGCGCTACGAGATCCGGGTGTCCGGCGTACTGCAGGAGACGACCCGCCGGGAGGGCTTCCCGGAGCTGGCGAGCACGGTCGTCCCGGACCATACGGTGCTGGTCGGCGAGGTGGTCGACGAGGCCCACCTGTACGGGCTGCTGAACCGGTTCCAGGCGCTCGGGCTGACGGTCACGGAGCTGCGCCGGTTGCCCGAGTGAGCCGCCCGAGTGGGCCGCCCGGGCGAGCCGTCGGGGGCGCGGCCCGGCTCAGGGCGCGTCCAGCAGGCGCAGCCGGGTGGCGGTGCGCACCGCGTCCCGGCGGTTGGCCGTCCGCAGCTTGCGGTTGACGCTCTTGAGGTGCGTCTTGACGGTGTTCGGCGACACGTACAGCTCGTCGGCGATCTCCTGGGTCGACAGCAGCCGCGCGGCGCAGAGCAGGATCTCCCGCTCCCGTCCGGTCAGCGGCTCGACCGGCGCCCCCGCCGGCGGCACCGGCCCGGCGTCCGCGCACCGTTGCTCCGGGGCCTGGTCGCGGACGGGCGGCCGCAGGTCGGCCGGCAGCCAGCCGTGGGCGCGGGCCAGGTGGGGCAGTCCGCGCAGCCGCCGGCGCACCCAGGGCGCCGACTCGCGGAACGGCCGGCACAGCCGCTCCGGCTCGGCGGCGGCGAGGGCCTCGGCCAGCAGCCGGGCGCTGTCGGGACCCTCACCCGCGGCCTGCGCCAGCAGCAGCAGCGCCCGGGTACGGGTCGCGCCGCCCACGGCCGGGTCGTCGAGCAGGGACCGCAGCCCGGCCAGGGTGCCCTGCTCGTCCCGGCCGGCCGCCAGCCGGGCCCGGGCCGCCACCACCAGGGTGTCGGGCGCCAGGGTGTCGGGCGCCAGGGTCGGCACGTCGTCCAGGGCNTCCAGGGCCGCCACCGCCGCCTCCGGCCGTCCGGCGGCCAGGTGCGCGGCGCAGGCCGCGACGGCGAGGCGCTCGCGGCTCCAGTCGGAGGTCCGGTCCGCCAGCCCGCGCCGCCGGGTCTCGTCCAGCAGCCGCAGCGCGCTGTCCGGACGGCCCTCGGCCAGGTGCAGTCCGGCCCGGACCACGCAGCTCCCCAGCGTGACCACCGGATCGTGGTCCGGCGCGCGGCCGCGGGTCATCCGGTGCAGCGCTGCCCGGGCCTCGGCCGGCTCGTCGCGTTCCAGGGCGGTGGCGGCCAGCACGAGGTCCCGGACCTCGGTGCGGCTGTCCGGCGGCAGGCTGGAACGGTCGGCCTCCTCGTCCGCCTCGCGCACCCGGCGCTCGGCCCGCCCCGGCCGGCCGCGCAGGTGGTCGATGAGCGCGAGCCGGCACAGCGCGTCGTGGCGCAGCCGGGCGGTGGTGGGCGAGAGCGGGGCCCGGGCCGCGCGTTCCAGCGCCCGGCCGGCCTCGTCCAGGCGCCCGTGCCAGAGCAGCGCCGAGCCGAGGTCGGCGGCGATCAGGGCGAGCAGCTCGGGGTGCCGCTCCAGCAGGTCGGCGGGTACCCGGCGTTCCAGTTGCCCGGCCCGGCGGGCG
>NZ_JZWY01000351.1:0-2682 GCF_000966955.1 Streptomyces sp. NRRL S-495 | reverse complement strand
GTCGGCGAGCGCGGCCGAGCCGAGCAGCCGGGCGGCGCCGGTGCGCACCAGGACGGCGGCCAGCTGGAGCGGGGTCCGCTCGGCGGGCAGCAGCGGTTCGACGTGCTCCAGGATCCGCAGCGCGCTCGCGGCCTCGTCGCGGGTGAGGTGGACGGCCGCGCGGACCAGTTCGGCGGCCGGGCCGAGCTCGGTCGGCGGCATCCGGGCGAACAGCGCGCACAGCCGGGTCGCGTCGCGCCCGGCCAGCAGCTCGCCGAGGGCGTACTCGTCGACCAGCAGCCGCGCGGCCAGCGCCCAGGCCCCGGCCTCGGCCGCGTGGTCCAGCGCGGCCCGGTACTGGCCAGGCCCCGGGCTCGGCCGCGTGGTCCAGCGCGGCCCGGTACTGGCCGTGCCCGGCGAGCCAGTGCGCGGCCCGCACCCGCAGTTCGTCGACCCGCTCCGGAGCGGCGGCGCGCAGGTGCAGGCGCAGGATCCCGGCGAACATCGGGTGCAGCCGGTACCAGCCGTCGGGCAGGGCGTCGGTGAAGGCGTTGTCCTGGTGCAGCCGGTCCAGGATCCGCCGCCCGTCGCGGCGGCCGGTGAGCGCGTCGGCGAGGTCGGGGTGGACCCGGCCCAGGATGCTGCAGCGCAGCAGCAGGTCCTGGGTCGGCGCGGGCTGACTCCGCAGCACCTCGGCGAGCAGGAAGTCCGACAGCGCGGCGGGCCCGGCGTCGATCCGTCCGAGGTACGCCTCGGGGTCGTCGGCGTCCTGCGCGGCGAGGGCGAGCAGCCGGACCCCGGCCGTCCAGCCGGACAGCGCGTGGTGCACGGCCCCGACGGCGGCCGGGCCGACCCGCAGCCCGTGCCGCCCCAGCACGGCGGCGGTCTCGGCGCGGTCCAGCGCGAGTTCGCCGGCCCGGATCTCGGCGAGCTCGCCCGCCGCCCGGTAGCGGTGCAGGGGCAGCAGCGGCTCGCTGCGGCCGACCAGGACGAGTCGCAGCCGGCCGGCGGTGTGCCGGACCAGGTCGTGCAGCTGTTCGGCGAGCCGGAGGTTGTCGAGGTGCTCGCACTCGTCCAGGACCAGGACCACCGGCCGGGGGCGGGCGTTGATCCAGGCGGCCAGCCGCAGCAGCAGGGACGGCTCGACGTGCTCGGCCCGGGCGGGGGCGCCCACCTCCGCGGGCAGTCCGGCGACCCCGGTCTGCAGGGCCTCGCGGACATAGGCCCAGAAGGTGCCGGGCTGGTTGTCGCTCGGCTCCAGGGTGAGCCAGCCCGCCGGGCCGGGGAGGCGGCCGCGGGCCAGCCAGTCGGCCACCAGCAGGGTCTTGCCGGCCCCGGCCGGGCCGTTGACGAGGGTCACCGGACGGAGCGCGGCCGCGTCGAGGCGGCCGAGCAGGCGGTCGCGGCGCAGGAAGGCGGCGGGCGGGCGGGGCGGGCGGACCCGGGTGGCCAGCATCGGGTCGCCGTTGGGCAGCCGCGCCGGGGCGGGTTCCTGCGCCGTCTCCGCCGTCGGGACCCGGGGGACGGACGCGGGGGTGAGCACCGGTGGGGAGGCGTGCCCGGGCGGGGAGAGGGGTGCGGGCGCTGCGCGGATGTACGGCATTGGGCCACCGCCTGGTGGTTCCGCCCTCGGGAGGGCACGTCCGGGCGTGACGCGGGACGCGGTTCCCGGCGGCGGGCGCCGCCGGACCGCCCGGGGGGTACGTCCCTTCGACCGTAGTACGGCCCCGAGGCCGGATGCCATCCGAGCCGGGTGCCAACCGAGGGTGGGCCCCGCCCGCCGGAGGTGGCCGGGCGGACCCCGAGCGGCGAGGATCGCGGAAAGGACTCGGCGAGCCGGCCGAGCACAGCCCCCAGGAGGCCGCCGTGAGCGTCCCCGGACCGGGACCCCGCCGTGTCCCCGGCCCGCCCGAACCGGGCGCGGCCGTCCCGGAACGGCGGACGGACTACGCGGGCGCGGTCTACGGCTCGATGCTGGCGGCCTCCGTGATCGCCGCGTCCAGCGTGCAGGAGCCCCATCCGAGGCTGTCGCTGGTGCTGCTGCTGGTGGTCACCGGGCTGGTGTTCTGGGCCGCCCACGTCTACGCGCACGTCGCCGGGCAGCGCGAGGCGGGGCAGGACGTGACCTTCCGCCAGGTGCGCCGGGTCGGCCGGCACGAGTGGCCGATCGTCGAGGCCGCGGCGCTGCCGGCGCTGGCGGTCCTCGTCAGCCCGTCGCTGGGCGCGGGGGAGAACGCCTGGCTCGCGCTGGCGGTCGCGGTCTGCCAGCAGGTGGCCTGGGCCACCCTGGGCGCCCACCGGGCCGGCGTCCGCCCGCGCCAGGTCGTCGCGGAGGGCGCCGTCAACCTGGTCCTGGGGCTGGTCATCGTCGCGGCCAAGGTCGCCGTCGGCCACTGACCGGCGCCCGCCCGGCCGGCTCCGCAGGACACTCGGCCCGGTCCTGAGGACGTGGTTCAGTCACCCGTCCGGCGGGACGGAGCGGCGGCCGTTCGCGTTCCCGGGGCGGGTGCCCGTTCGCGTGCCCGGGCGGGTGCCCGGCAGGTGGCCGGTGAACAGCACCGCGCCGGCCGTGATGCAGGAGCAGGCGAGCACGGCGGCCTTGAGACCGTCGATCTGCGCGTCCTGGTAGTTCTCCACCACGGCCGCCGCCTCCTCCGGCGGCACGTCCGGCCGCGCCGCCAGCGCGGAGGCCACCTGGTCGGC
>NZ_JZWY01000350.1:0-2252 GCF_000966955.1 Streptomyces sp. NRRL S-495 | reverse complement strand
AGACAGGGACGAAGGACAGACCGGCCTCCACCTGGACGGCGGTCTGCTGCGCGACGGCCCCGGAGACCCGGGGATCGCTCTCGATCTGGCTGGTCACGGAGGTCGCGAGGGCCCCGATGAGGATCGCCCCGATCAGCGCCGTCCCGAGCGAGGAGCCGAGGTTCTGCGCGGTGTACTGCAGCCCGCCGGCCTCGCTGCGCTCCTCCGCCAGCACGCTGGACTGCACCGTGTTGCCCAGCTGCGAGGCGAGCATCCCCATCCCGACGCCGAGCAGGGCCATCGCCCCGGCGAAGGAGGCGCCGTCCAGGTCCGGTCCGATCGCCGTGATCAGCCACAGGGTGGCGGCGAGCAGGACCAGCAGCCCCGCCCTGGCGATGGTGCGCGGTGAGGCGTAGCGCAGCAGCAGGGTGCCCGACATCGAGGCGCCGAGCATCGTCACGGACACCGGCAGCAGCCGCAGACCGGTCTCGAAGGCGTTCAGGCCCTGGACGACCTGGAGGTAGAGCGGGATGACGAAGAACAGGCCCAGCAGGACGGTGTTCTGGTTGAACAGGGTGATCAGCCCCGAGCGCAGCGTCCGGTTGCCGAACAGGTCGAGCGAGACCAGGGGCGTGCGGCCCCGGCCCTCGCGTCGGCGCTCGTGCACGCAGAAGGCGTAGGTCAGGGCGGCGCCGAGGGCGACGACGAACAGGGTCGGCGCGAAGCCGAGCACGGTGAACGGCGGGTTGCGCGGCTGGACCCAGCCCCAGGTCCCGCTCTGCAGCACGGCCAGCACCATCAGGGCCAGGCCCGAGGCGGACAGTACGACGCCGAGCAGGTCGAGCCGGGGCGGGTCGGTCGGCCGGGGCTGCGCCGGTATCCAGCGCATAAGCAGCAGGATCGTGACGACCAGCACCACTTCGCCGGCGAACACCAGCCGCCAGGTCAGATAGGTGGTCACCCAGCCGCCGAGCAGCGGGCCCACCGCGATGCCCGCGCCCGCCAGGCCGCCGATCACGCCGTAGGCGACGGCCCGGTCGCGGCCCGCGTAGGAGCCGGCCACCAGGGCGGCCAGCGCGGGCAGCACCAGGGCCGCCCCCAGGCCCTCGATGATCGACCAGCCGAGGGCGAGCACCCCGACGGTGGGCGCCACCGCGGTCAGCCCCGAGCCGACCGCGTACACGACCAGGCCGATCACGAAGACCCGGCGGCGCCCGAACATGTCGCCGATCTTGCCGCCGGTCAGCATGAAGGCCGCCATCACCAGGGTGTACAGGGTGATGACGGCCTGGATGGCGGTCACCTCGGTGTCGAAGTCCTCGACCAGCTGGCTGATCGAGACGTTCATCACCGAGGCGTCCAGCACCATCAGGAACTGGGCCGTGCCGAGGACGACCAGGGGCTTCCAGCGGTTCGCCATGGTCAGCTGCCGAGGATCCGGGCCTTCTGCGCGGCGAACTCCTCCTCGGTGAGGACCCCCTGGTCCTTGAGCGTCGCGAGGTCCTTGAGCTGGTCCAGCTTCTCCTCCATGGTCGGCGCGGCGGGCGCCGCGGCGGCCGGCGGGGGTGCGGCCGGGGCGGCGGCGGGGGCGGGTTCGGCGGCCTCCTGCTGCGACCAGCGGCCGGCCTGGCGGCGGGAGACTCGGTTGGAGACGGCGGTGGCCGTTCCGGCGACGACCGCGGTGCGGGCGACGCCACGTAGCAGTCCGGGCATGGCTTCCTGCCTGGGGTGAGGGAGATCGGGGTGGGGGTGGGGTGCGCGCGGGTCAGCCCGCGGCGTCGAGCTCCTCCAGTGCGTCCAGCACCTCGAGGAGGTCCTGGACCGGGACGCGGCCACTGGCGACCATGCGCGCGTCCGCCCGCCGCAGGGCGGCGGCCAGCGGAGCGGCCCACCGGTTCTCGTAGAGGAGCACCGCGGCGGAGTCGCCGGGCTCCAGGACCAGACCGGCCTCGGTGATGTCGGCGTCCCCGAGCAGACCGGAGGAGGCGCCCTCGAAGACGGTCAGGTCGAGGACCCCGTCGCCGGTCACGTCGGCCAGTTCGACGGCGGTGACCGTGCCGTCCTCGTCCTTGCGGACGAAGATCAGGTCGAGGATCCGGACAATGTCGCGATCGACCAGGTCGACGAGCAGCGGCAGGCCCTCGCCACGGAGGTGGCTGCCGGGGAACGCGATCACCAGGTAGTCGATGGGGCCGAGGTCGACCCGTTCGGATTCGTCCGCCCCACCGGGCGCATCGGGTGCGTTGCTCACGTCGGCTCCTCCGGGCGTAGGG
>NZ_JZWY01000349.1:0-1718 GCF_000966955.1 Streptomyces sp. NRRL S-495 | reverse complement strand
CGGCTCCTCCGGGCGTAGGGGGTGCGGTCCGGCCGGTCGGGTGCGCCGGTCGGGGGCCGGTCCGGGCGCCGCCCGGACACCGACCCGCAGCGACGCTAACCCGCCGCCCCCGGCCCCCGGCTCACCTGTTCGGGGTGACGACGCGACGGGGTGGCGCGTCGATCGGGCGGCGGGGTGCCGAGGTGCCGGGGCAGCGTGCTGCGGGGTGACCGGGGCGGCGGACCCGGACCGGTCCCGGTCACCCCGCTGGGTCAGCCCTGCTCGCCGACTGCCGCGCGGGGCCCTTGGCTGGGTGCACCGGTGTTCGCGCCTCCCGGCGCCACCGGTCCGCCCGGGGCTCCCCCCGACCCCGGGCCGCCCAGGACGAGGAGCCGCGCCCATGCCACCGACCGAGCCCGGGCCCGAGCAGCCCGGCCGTCCGCCCGGACCCGCGCAGCCCGGCCGTCCGGACAGCGTCGAACTGGACGCGCTGCACCGCCGGGTCGCCGAGCTGGAGGCGGACGCCCGGAGCAAGAAGCAGCACCACCGGCTGCGCACCACCGGCTCGGTGGTCCTGGTGGTGGTCGCGTCCGTGCTGTCGCTGCTCGCGGTCATCTCGGTCTGGGCCCACGACGAGATCACCGACACCGACCGGTTCGTCGCCACCATGGCGCCCCTGGCCCACAACCCCGACGTCCAGAGTGCCCTGGCCAACCGGATCACCGACGCCGCGACGGAGCAGGTCGACGTCAAGTCCCTGGTGAACGACCTGTCCCAGGCCGCCGCCGAGCAGGGCGTGCCGCCCCGGCTGGCCCAGCTGCTGGGCGGCCTGACCGGCCCGCTGGAGGGGGCGCTGACCAACCTCGTGCACTCCGCCGCCGACCGGGTGGTCACCAGCGACGCCTTCGCCACCGTCTGGGAAGAGGCGGTACGGGCCGGGCACGCCACCATGGTCAAGGCCCTCACCGGCAAGGGCGGCGGCGCGGTGGTGCTGAAGAACGACGAGGTCGTGATCGACATCGGGCCGATGGTGGACCGGGTGAAGACCGCCCTGGTCCAGGCCGGGTTCGCGCCCGCCGCCAAGATCCCGGAGGTGCACACCGAGTTCGTGGTGTTCTCCTCGCCCGACCTCGCCAAGATCCGCGGCGGCTTCCGGCTGCTGGAGATCCTCGGCTGGTGGATGCCGGTGATCACGGTCCTGGTCGCGGCCGGCGCGGTGTTCACGGCCTTCAACCGCCGCCGCGCGCTGGCCGGCGCCGCCCTCGGCATCGCGGCGGCGATGCTGCTGCTCGGCCTCACCCTGACGGTGTTCCGCTCCTACTTCCTGGACCACCTGCCCACCGACGCCTCGCCCGCCGCGGCCGGCGCCGTCTACGACGCGCTGGTGACCTATCTGCGCACCTCGGTGCGGGTGGTCGGCTTCCTGGCCCTGGTCGTGGCGCTCGGTGCGATCCTCATCGGCCCCTCGCGGGCCGCCGTCACGGTCCGTTCGGTGGCCGGGCACGGGGTGGCGGCGCTGCGCTCGGCGGCCGACTCGGCGGGTTTCCGGGCCGGGCCGGCGGAGCGCTTCGTCCGCCGCTACAAGCGCTGGACGGGCGTGGCGATCCTGGTCGTCGCCGCCGTGCTGTTCGCCTTCTGGGACCACCCGACGGCGATGGTGGTGTTCTGGTTCGCCGTGGTCGTGCTGGCGGCCTTCGCGGTCCGCGAGTTCCTCGCCCCCGCCTACCGGACCGCCGCCC
>NZ_JZWY01000340.1:0-5291 GCF_000966955.1 Streptomyces sp. NRRL S-495 | reverse complement strand
CGCTGCCAGTCGGGGCGGAACGTGGTGCGTCGGTGGCCCTCGCGGGCGCCCAAGGGGTCGGGGTGTGCGTCGAACAGGTGGGCTTCGCTCGCGGAAAGCGTGCGGATGACCGTACCGGTCATGGATTCCTCCGGGATGCGGGCTGCTTGGAGCGCTCCCGGTCAGGACTGACGAAGCACGCCGGGACAGCGGAAGAGGGAGCGCTGGAAAGGTATGGACTGCACGGCACTCGCCTCCTTCCGTTCGTCTCAAGGCGTGGCGCCACCGTACGTGACCCTCCTCCGGTCCGTCCACGGATTTACGGGAAGGTGCTGCTCGCCGCCCCGCGGGCCGAGCCGGCGCGACGGCCGACGACGGCACGGGCACGCGAGGTCCCACAACACGTTCCGCCAATGGGTAAATTGGTGATGATTGGGACAAAATCCATGATGTGTGCGTCCACCCGCAGAAGGCCGAACCGCCTTCGGAAAGGGCCCCCATGTACCCCGCTCTCACCCCCGACGTCCTCGCCGAGCTGCGCCGCCCGAGGCCGTACCCGGCCGTGTCGATCCTGATGCCCACGCACCGCCGGGAGCCCGACAACGCGCAGGACCCGGTCCGGCTGCGCACCCTGGCGGCCGCGGCGAAGAAGCGGATCGAGGAGGATCCGGAGGTCTCCCGCGCCGTCCGGATCGATGTGCTGGAGCAGCTCGACCGGGCGCTCGCCGAGGTCGACCTGGTGCACGCCGAGGACGGCCTGGCGATCCTGGTCGCACCGGGCGAGCACCACGTCTGGTCGCTGGGCCGGACCGCGCCCGCCCGGGTGGTGCTGTCCGACACCTTCCTGACCCGCAATCTGGTCGCCGCCCAGGCGGCCGAGCGGCCGCACTGGGTGCTCGCGCTCGCCGCCGACCGGGTGCTGCTGTGGGGCGGCAACAGCGAGCGGGTCGCGGAGGACACCCGGCACGGCTTCCCGCTGGTGCGCCAGTACGAGAACCCCGACCCGGAGCGGCAGGAGCGGATCGGCGACAAGCCCAGCACCTTCCAGGACGAGGAGACCAAGACCTTCCTGCGGCAGGCGGAGAGCGAGCTCGGCAAGGTGCTGGCCGCCGACCCGCGTCCGCTGTACGTGGTCGGCGAGGCGGCGGCCCTCGCCCTGCTGGACGGCGCAGGGCCGATCGCTCGCGGTGCCACCGCGCAGATCCCGCACGGCGGCCTCGCCCAGGCGGACGCCGAGACGGTCCGCAAGGTGGTCGAGCCCGCCGTCCGCGCGCATGCGGACGCCGGGATCTCCGACGCCCTCGCCCGGCTCGACAAGGCCCGCGGCCGTCAGGCGTTCGCGGCCGGACTGGACGAGGTCTGGCAGACCGCCGCCGAGGGGCGGGTCGCCCAACTGGTGGTGGAGGAGAACTTCCGGGTCACCGTCCGCGACGAGGGCGACCACCTGGTGCCCGCCGAGGCCGAGCAGTCGGGGGCGCGCGAGGACATCGTCGACGAGGTGATCGAGCGCGCCCTCGACACCGGTGCGCAGGTCTCCTTCGTCCCCGACGGCACTCTCTCGGACGCCGGCCGGATCGCCGCCGACCTGCGGTACTGACCCGCCCCCGGCATCCCCGGCCTCTCCCGCCGTGCCGCGCCGTGCCGCGCCGCGCCGCGCCGAGGAGAGGCCCGGGGCCGGTCACGTCGGCCCACGCGGTTCAGGGCCTCAGGCCGGCGAACGAGGTGCCGTCCCGCCCGGCCCGAGCAGCGGGCGGCCGGAGCGGGAGGCGTCCGGGCCGCGCCGCTGCCCCCCTCGGGCCGTGACCGCCACCGTCCCGGCCGTCGCCACGGCGAGGGCGCTCGACGCGGCGGTGCAGCCGCCGGTGGTGTTCCGCAGCAGGCCGAGGGCGGGCGGGGCGAGGATCACGGCCACCTGGTTGACGGCCATCACGAGCCCGAGCGCGAAGCCGGTCCGGCCGGGCGGGGCCACCCGTCATGCCGTTGCACCCGGGCCCGTCATGCCGTCGCACCCGTACGGTGCGCCCGCCGGGCTCGGCAGCGGCTCACGCTCCGACAGCCGCAGGCGCAGCCGTCGCGGCCGATAGACGGTGGCGAGCGGGACGGCGCGGACATCGGCGTCCGGCTCGGGGGCCAGCCGCCAGCGGGAGAGGACGGTGGCGAGGACGAGAGGACGGTGGCGAGGACGAGGGTGGCCTCGGTCCGCGCGTACAGGTCGCCCAGGCACTTGCGGGCGCCGCCACCGAACGCGGTGAACGCCTGGCGGGCGAGCGGCGACTCCTCCTCGGGCCGCCAGCGGTCGGGGCGGAACTCGTCCGGCCGCGGGAAAGCCTCCGGGTTGCGGGCCACGGCGGCGGGGCTGAAGACGAGGGTGGAGCCGCTCGGCAGCGGGACGCCCGCCAGCTCGGTGCCGGTGGTGGTCAGGCGGGTGAAGAGCCAGCCGGGCGGGTGGAGTCGGAGGGTCTCGGTGATCACCCGACCGGTCAGGGGGAGGGCGGGAAGGTCCTCCCAGCCCACCGGGCGCCCGCCGAGGACGGTGTCGATCTCCCGGTACAGCTCCTCGGCGACCTCCGGGTGCCGCGACAGCCGGAGGAGGACCCACACCAGCGTGGCGGCCACCGTCTCGGTGCCCGCCGCCATCACGGTGATCACCTGGTCGTGCACCTCGGCGTCGGTCAGCCGCCCGCCGTCCTCGTCCCGGGCCGCGAGCAACGCGCCGAGCAGGTCCGGGGTCGCCCCGGCCGTCGACCCGGGGTTCCCCTCGTACCCGGCGATCAGCCGCTCGGTCACCTCGTGCAGCTGCCGCAGCGCCGTGCGGTAGCGCTGGTTGGCCGGGGTCGGCAGGCGGCGCAGCGACCGGGGCAGGAACATCTGCCGGAACAGCCCGTTCAGCACCGTGTCGAAGGCCCGCTCCACGCCCCGGGTGAGCCCCTCGTCGAGCGCGGTCGACCAGAGCGTGCGGGCCACCACCCGCAGCGCCAGCCCGTACAGCTCGGGGAACGCCTCGATCACCTGGCCGTCCCGCCAGCGTGCCGTGGTGGCCTCGATCTCGGTGTGCATCGCCTCGGCGTAGTGCCGCAGCTGCGGGCGGGTGAAGGCGCTCTGCATCAGCCGCCGCTGCCGGCGGTGGTCCTGGTACGGGCAGGTGACCAGGCCGTTGCCGGCGAGGTCGCGGGCCCGGTCGTAGAAGACCCCGCCCTTGTCGTAGACTTGGTCGCCGGTCAGCACCCGGCGCAGCAGTTCGGGATGGCAGGGCACGTACGCCGTGGACGGGCCGAGCCTGATCCGCACCAGGTCGCCGTGGGCGGCCAGCGCGGTCATGAACCGGACCGGGCTGCGCATCATCTGCCAGGCGTGCCCGACCCCCGGCACCGCTCCGAGGGCCGTCCCGACCACGAACGTCCGCTCTGCCAACGCGTTCCTCCTCGTCCCCGGGCCCGCGCCGCACCCGCTCGGCGGCGCGCCCCGGGTACTGCATCGGCCCTTCGGCCGCCCAGGTGAAGCCCGGCGGGGGCACGCGGTCCGAAGGACGTGCCTGCCGGGAGCGGCGTGCGGCGGGACGACCCCGGTCGGCCGGGCGGCGACCGGTCACATTACGTCGGCATGACTGAAGCCGGTCGTCCGGCGGCCGACCTAGTGTCAGTGACGTCACCCCAGCACCGAGAACGAAAGCAGGCCGCGTGCGCCAGCTCACCTACTACGTCGGCACCACCCTCGACGGCTTCGTCGCGGGACCCGACGGCAAGTCCGACTTCCTCCCCTTCGAGGGCGACCTCGCCGCCGCACGGCTGGCCGAGTACCCCGAGACCGTCCCGGCCCACGGCGGCGGGGCTTCGAACCCCACCGCCGGCCGGCGCTTCGACACCGTCCTGATGGACCGCGCCGGCTACGAATCCGGCCTCGCCGCCGACGGCACCAGCCCCTACCCGCACCTCACCCAGTACCTCTTCTCCAACACTCCCGACGGTCTCGACCCCGCCGTGGAGCTCGTCCCCGGTGACCCCGTGGCCTTCGTCCGCGCGCTCAAGGCCCAGGACGGCGCGGGCATCTGGCTGCGCGGCGGCGCGGACCTCGCCGGACAGCTGATCGAGGAGATCGACGAACTGGTCGTCGAGCGCCACCCCTTGGCCACCGGCTCCGGCGTCCCGCTGTTCCGCGCCCCGTTCCGGCCCACCGCCTTCACCCTGACCGACTCCCGGGTCTTCAGCTCCGGCGTCACCCTCACCACCTACACGAAGGAGAACCGTATGCAGCTGCGCCCCATCACCGAGGCCGACCTCGACCGGGTCACCGCCGTCACCGTCGACGAGCCGGTCGGCTGGATCGAGGCCGACCGCTACCTGGAGGAACTGAAGGAGGGCATGTACCGCCCGGAGTGGACCTGGATCGCCGAACAGGACGGCCGGGTACTGGCCCGCGCCCTGTGGTGGGGCCACGCCACCGGCGAACACCCGCTCGCCCTGGACTGCCTGTACGTCGACCCCTCGGTCGAGGACCGCGCCGCGCTCGGCGCCGACCTGGTCCGGGCCGGCCTGCGGGCCTTCACCGAGCAGGGCGCGGCCAAGCTCCCGCTCTACAACCTGACGCTCCCGCAGGGCTGGCGCGAGGACCCGGCCGCGGTCGCAGCCACCGACTGGCGGCGCGACGCCGCGCTGGCCGCCGGGCTCACCGACGTGGTGGAACGGCTGCGCCTGGAGTGGACGCCCGAGGCCGGACTGCCGGCCTCCAGCGGGCGGCTGACCTTCACCGAGGGCACGGACGATGAGTTCCTCGACGTCTTCCGACGGATCGCGGTGGGCAGCCTGGACGGCGAGACCCGCCGCAACATCGCCCTGATGGGGGCCGAGGCCACCGCCCAGGAGGAGGTGGACTTCTACCTCGGCTGCCCGGGGGAGCGCTCCTGGTGGCGGATCGCCCGCACCCCCGACGGCGAGGTGGCCGGTCTGGCCCTGCCGTCGGCGACGCCGTACAACCGCAACGTCGGCTACCTCGGCGTGGTCCCCGAACTGCGCGGCCGGGGGTACGTCGACGAGGTGCTGGCCGAGATCACCCGGGTCCAGGCGGAGGCGGGGGCCGAGCTGATCACGGCCACCACGGACACCGACAACGCCCCGATGGCCGCCGCCTTCGCCCGGGCCGGCTACCGGGTCTCCCAGACCCGCCTGATCTGGTCGGCGCCGGAAACGGCCCCGACCGCCTGAACGGCCGACCGTTCCCCCGGGGGCGCCACCCCCTCGGGGCCGCCCCGCCCGCCCTCGGCGCCGCCCCGCCTCAGGCGGCCAGCAGGGCGGCGAGTTCGGTCCGGGAGCCGACAC
>NZ_JZWY01000337.1:0-2829 GCF_000966955.1 Streptomyces sp. NRRL S-495 | reverse complement strand
CCTCCGGCCCGCCGCCGAGCCCCGGCACCGCCAGCTCGGCCACCTCGAACCGGCCGCCGTCCCGAAGCTCCGCCGCCCCGGGCCTCGGCCGCGCCGCCGCGTCCCGCGCCTGCCGGGCGGCGAGGTTCTCCGGCGTGAGCGGCTCCCCCGCCCCCACCCCGGCGGCCCGCACCTCCGGGTCCACCGCCGGCGGGACCGCCCGCCCGCCGCCGTCACCGTTCACGACCCGCCCCTCCGTCCGGCCGGGGTGGGAGACCGGCCGGCCACCCACCCCTCGTCACCTCCCCGAGGCTACTTGCCGGGCGGGATGTTGTAGATGTGATCGGGCGTCACGATGCTGGTGACCGCCCTGCCGAGCAGCGTGCTGGGCTCCGAATTCTGCGCGGTGATGTCGGAGTTGAGCAGCAGCACCAGGGTCGCGCACTCCTCCGGCAGGTAGATGGTCAGGCTCTCGTAGCCGGGCAGCGAGCCGTTGTGGCCGATCCAGCCGCCGATGTTGAAGATCCCGAGCCCGTAGTCCGCCCCGGGGATCCCGGTCGGCAGCATCTTCAGCCGCTGCGCCTGGGTGGCGGGGGAGAGCAGGGTGCCGGTGGCGAGGTCCTTGGCCCAGTGCTTCAGGTCGCGCAGGTCGGAGACCATCGCACCCGCCGACCACGCCCAGGAGGGGTTCCAGTGGGTGGAGTCGGCGATCTCCCCGGACAGCGTCTGGTTGGTGTAGCCGTGCGCGTACGGCACGGGGAGCGAGGTGCCCTCCGGGTAGAGCGTGTGCCCCAGGCCGCTCGGCGCGGCGATCCGGTCATGGACGAACTGCTCGATGCTCTGCCCGCTCAGCTTCTCCACCAGTAGGCCGAGCAGGACGTAGTTGGTGTTCGAGTACTGGTAGCGGGTGCCGGGCGGGAACACGTTGTCGTGCTTGTACCCGTACGCGAGCAGCTCCTGCGGGGTGAAGACGCGCTGCGGGTCGCTCAGGAAGTCGTTCCCGAAGTCCTCGTCCGCGCTGTACGGGAACAGCCCGCTGCGCATCTCCAGCAGGTTGCGCACGGTGATGATCTCCCCGCACGGGACGCCGTCCAGGTAGGCGGCGATCGGCTCGTCCAGGCCGACCAGGCCCTCGTCCACCAACTGCAGCACGGCGGTGGCGGTGAAGGTCTTGGTCTCGCTGCCGATCCGCATGTTCAGCCGGCCCGTCATCGGCGTGCCGGTCTCCTTGTCGGCCACACCGAAGGAGCGGACGTACCGCCCCCGCCCCGGCAGCCACAGCCCGACCTGCACCCCGGGGATGCCCGCTTCCCCCATCACCCGCTGCACGGCCTCGTCGAGCCTCGCCCGCAGCTCCGGGCTCAGCTCCCGCGCCTCGTCCTCCTCCACGCCGCCGTACCCGGCGGGCGCGACCACGGGCACGGCGGCGGCCGCGAGCGTGGGCGCACCGGCCGCCGTCAGCGGCAGCAGCCCGGCAACGGCGAGCGCCGCCACGGCGAGCGTACGGACCGGCGAACGTCTTCTCATGATCCAGGGCCTCTTTCGGCTGGGGGACTCCGCCGCCGACCACGGCGACGAACCTCCGCGAACTACCCCGTCCACCTGTACGAACCATCATAAAAGCTACTGATCCACCCAGTCGGAGGATATGGGGCGCGATGAGGAAATCCGCTGCCGAGCTGTCCCGGCAACAGTGCGGGCCAGGTCCGGGGAGCAGCGCCGCCACCCGATCGTGTCCTCCAGGGCACCGTTGGCCAACGGCGCCCTGGAGGGGGTTCACTGTTCGCAGTCCGGGTCAGGACAGGAAGCACTGATGGACATCCCCGGGCACGCGACCGTGATCGAATTCCCCAGGCGCACGATGCGGTTCCTCCCGGAGGTGAACGGGGCAGCGGTCCCCTCGCTTGAGCGCCTGTTGCGGACCTGTGTCCCGGCACGGGACTTCGGCCCGCAGAACCTCGGCGGACCGGTAGGCAATGAGTCGATCGATCCTGCACCGGCCCGGTGGGCCGGCCAACACGATGGAGGCACAGTGAGCAAGCCGACGTTCGGCGGCAAGCACGGCGGCGGCACCGGTCCCGGTGACGGCGGCAAGCAGCAGGACGACAGCAACAAGGGCTCCGGCCACGGCGGTGGCGGTTCGGACGAGGGCGGCAACACCTCGGACGGTTCGGGCCCGGCGGGCGGCAAGTGACCGGCGGGACGCACCAGGAGGCGGGTCCGCACGGGCTCGCCTCCGCGCTGGTGGCCGGCGGCGCGCTCACCTCGGACTGGCTGCCGTCCTTCAAGGCCGTACCCCGCGAGTTGTTCGTTCCGGACCGAATCTGGCCCGGCATCGCGGACGGCACCCGGCAGAGCCCCGTCGTGGACCGGTTGCAGGATCCCGAGGCGTGGCGCGCGGCGGTCTACTCGGACATCCCGCTGACGACCCAGTGGGACGACGGAGAGCACGAGGGCGACGGTCTCGGCGCCACGCCGAGTTCTTCGAACTCGCTGCCCACCATGGTGTTCTCGATGCTCCAGGATCTGGAGGTCCGCCCCGGGAGCAGGGTGCTCGAGATCGGGTCCGGGACCGGGTGGAACGCGGGTCTGCTGGCCCACCGGCTCGGCGGCACCAACGTGGTGAGCGTCGAGTACGACCCGGAGGTGGCGCGCGGGGCGCGGGACAACCTGGATCGGGCCGGGCTGGATCCGATCACGGTCGAGGGCGACGGCCGGGCAGGCTTCGGGCCGGGCGCTCCGTACGACCGGATCATGGCCACCTGCTCCGTGCTGGAGATCCCTCCGGCCTGGCTGGAGCAGACGGCTCCGGGCGGGCTGATCGTCGCTCCGTTCGGCACCGAGTACGGC
>NZ_JZWY01000336.1:0-981 GCF_000966955.1 Streptomyces sp. NRRL S-495 | reverse complement strand
GTTCGGCACCGAGTACGGCGGCGAGCACATCGTCCGCCTGACCGTGGACGACGACGGCACCCGCGCGAGCGGGCGGTTCACCCGAAGCTCGGCCTTCATGAGGCTGCGGCAGCAGCGCACCGACCGCCCGTTGGTCGACGCCTACCTCCACGGGAAGCCCTGGCCGGCCGACGGCGAGAAGAGCGCCACGACGCTGTCGCCCAGGGACACGGGCGGATGGCTCGACCAGTTCGTCATCGGGCTGGGCGTGCCCGGCGTGTTCTGGCGGGCGGAACGCTACGACTACGGCTCGTACACGCTGTGGCTGTACAGCAGGAGCACCCTGTCGTGGGCCACCGCGGACTACGAGCCCGACCGCAGCGAGTACGAGGTGGTCCAGTCCGGTCCCCGCAACCTCTGGGACGAGGTGGCCGCTGCGTACCGGTGGTGGTCCTCGCAGGGTCACCCGGGCTACGGGCGGTTCGGCCTCACCGTCACCCCGGACGGCCACACCGCGTGGCTGGACTCCCCGGACAACCCGGTGCCCCTTCAGTCCTGACACCCCCGGCCGGCGAGCACGCCGGGTTCATCGGCCACGCGTCGCGGCCGCCCAGTCCGTCAGGGCGGTGAAGTCGGTCGCCGTCAGGCCCACCCGGGGGTCGATGCGGTGCAGGAGGGCCGGTCCGGTGTGGTGGGTGGCGACCCAGGTGCGGTCGGCGTCCGTGATCTCGTCGTCCACCCAGGCGAACGGGCGGCCCCGGGCCCACGAGACGATCGCGGGCGTCTTCCAGAACACCCCGTCCTCCGGCTGCGGCCGGGGGTCGGGCCAGGTGATGACGGGGAGCTCGGGCAGGCCCAGCAGTGGGGCGACGAAATCGTTGGCTTCGCCCTCCCAGGTTGTCGCCCAGGCGAGATCGAAGGGGAGTGCCGTGAGGGCCGGGCCGTGGTCCGGGTTGAGCCAGATCCGCAGGGGTTTGACCGGCTTGTTGGGCAGGCCGTGGG
>NZ_JZWY01000335.1:0-313 GCF_000966955.1 Streptomyces sp. NRRL S-495 | reverse complement strand
TGTTGGGCAGGCCGTGGGCGCGGAGGCGGGCGCGTTCGGCGGCGTGCCAGCGGGGTGTCAGCAGGCGGTGGGTCCGGTAGCCCTCGGGGCGGCGGTGCGGTTTGGCCGCGTAGGGGTTCAGGGGGCCGTCGACGTCGAGCAGGAGCAGGGGTTGCATCGGTTCACCTCCGGGGACCGTCCCCGCACCGTAGCGTGTGGGCGGTGTGCGGGGCATCGGGATTGATGTGGTGGAGGGGCGGTCCGGGTGGTGGGGGTCGACGAGGTCGGCGGGTTGGTCGGGCGGGGGCGGCGGCTGCTGGACGAGCACGACGCG
>NZ_JZWY01000334.1:0-16836 GCF_000966955.1 Streptomyces sp. NRRL S-495 | reverse complement strand
ACGCGGCGGCGGATCCGCGGCGGGCGGCGATGGCGCTGTCCGGGGCGCTGACAGCGTTCACGCGGGCGCGCACGCTGCTGGAGGACGCGGGGCCGGCCGCGCCGGGCGGGGCGCTCGCGGAGGTGCGGTGCCTGCTCGGGCTGACGCTCGCGGTCCGGTACTGGAACGGCGTCGAGCGGCCGGAGTTCGCCGAGGACGAGGAGATCCGGGCCGCGGTGTGGACCGAACGGGCCGAGGCCGTGGGGCTGTTGACGATCGGCGTGGCCGTGCTCGACCCGGCCGACCCGGAGCGGGCGGTGGCCGCGGCGAAGCTCGGGCTGCTGCTGTACGCGCGGTTCGAGGACGGGGAGGAGGACGAGCGGGCCCGTCCGGAGGACCTCGACCGGGCGGTGGCGGCGCTGCGCCTGGCCTGCCCCGTCCCGGTGCCGCTCGGGCCCTGGCAGGTGCTCGGCCCCGGCGGACCGGGCCGCGTCGGGGACGGGCGGGACCGGGACGACGCCTATGACGCCCACGACACGTATGACACCTACGACGCCTACGACGCCTACGACGACCAGGATCCCGGCCACCTGATGGCCCTCGGCTGCGCGCTCGCCGACCGCTGCGACCGCGACGGCGCCCTCGCCGACCGCGCCGCCGCCGACGCCGTCCTGACGGGCCTGCTCGACCGGCTGCGCCCGCAACCGTGGCACGAACCGGGCGACGCCCCGCCGCGCCCCGACCCGGACGCCGTTCCGGGCCCGGCCGAGCTCGCCGACCCCGTCGAACTGCTCGCCCGCCAACGCCTGGTCCGGCTGCTGCTCGGTCCGGCGGCGGACGGCGGCGGGGATGCCGGGACGGTCGACCGGGCCGTCGCCCAGCTGGAGACGATCGCGGCCACCACCGAGCCCGACGCGCCCGCCCGGCTGTGGGCCGCGCTGGTCCTGGTGGACCGGTACGAGGCCCGCGGCGGCGGCACCGTCGGTCCCGAGGACGCCGCCCACCGGCTCGCCCGGCTGCGCGACCTGCGCCGGCTGGTCCCGCCCGAGGACCCGGACGGCGGCACCGTGCGCTGGGTGCTCGGGAGCACGCTCGGCGGCCTCGCCCGGCTCGACCGCTACCTCCTGACCGCCGAGGCGCGGGAGGCCGTCGAGGTGCTGCGCGAGGGCCTCGCCGGGATGGCCGGGGACGACCCGGTGCGGCCGCCCTCGCACGCGATGCTCGGCACGATGGTCAACGCGCTGTGCGAGCAGGAGCCGGACTCCTACCGCCTGGAGGAGGCGCTGCACCACCTCGAACGGGCCGTCGACACCATGGGCGAGGAGGACCACGGCATCCGCCGCAGCGACATCCTCCAGCAACTCGCCCACGCCTCCATCGCCCGGGACGAGTTCTCCACCGACCGGGCCGCGCTGGACCGGGTGATCGGCCTGCTCGACGACGCCCGGGCCCGGCCCTCCGGCACCCTGTGGTCGGAGGAGCACCTGGACGGCTCGCTGGCCGCCGTGATGAGCAAGCGGTTCGCGTTCACCAACGCCGCCGCCGACCTGGACGCGGCGATCCGGTACGAACGCGCCGCGTTCCGCCGGGCCGCGCCGGACGACGTCAACCGCGTCGTCCATCTGGAGAACCTCTCCGTCAGCCTCTACCGGCGCTACCTCATCGGCGGCGACCATCAGGACCTGGAGGCCTCCCGCCGCTACACCGACGAGGTGGTGTCCTTCCTCGCCACCAGCGACCTCCCGGGCGTCGGGCGGCTGCTCGGCGGGCAGCGGCCGATGCTCGAACGGACCCGGCTGATGCTGGAGTTCCAGGCCGCCCTGGTGGTCCAGGACGTCGAGGCGATGGCGCGGGTGGTGGCCGAGCTGGAACCGCTGGTCGCGGCGGTGCCCGAGGACGATCCGCTCCGGCTGATGGCACGCGGCGACCTCGGTGTGGTGATGTTCTTCCACGCGGTGCACGCGGCGCACGGGGGCTCGGCCCGGCTGACGGACGCGGTCGCTCTGATGATGGAGGCGGCGGACGGGACGCCGGCGGGGCACCTGTACAAGGCCGTGCTGACCATGCGGGCCGCCGGCGCGCTCGTCATGCTCGCCGTGCAGCGGCCGTTCAACGAGACCCACGCGGGGGGCGCGCTCCGCTACCTGGACGCCTTCCTCGCGGAGACCGACCCGACCGGCCTGGAGGGCTCCCGGGGTCTGCTGCTGCGGGCCACCCTGCTGCTGGAGCGCTACCGCCACGCGCGCCGGCCCGCCGACGCCGCCGAGGCGCTGGCCGCCGCGGGGTCCGTGCGCGAGCGGATGCGGCAGGGGACGCCGACCCGGATGCTGGCCAAGGTGAGCGGGATCCTCGCCGCCGTCCACCGGGCCCGACTCGGGCCGGAGGACCGCCGGCTCGGCCGCGAGTTCGGGCTGGCCGGGCTGCGCGAACTCGCCGCCGCGACCATGCTCCAGGCCTCGGCCGAACCCGCCCTGGTGCTGGCCAGGGACGCCGCGTCCGAGGCGCTGACGATCGCCGGGTGGTACATCGCCGACCGGGAGCACGAGGCGGGGGAGGCCCTGCCCGGCGCCTTCGTCCCCGGTGCCTCCGTCCCCGGTGCCTCCGTCCCCGGCGCCCCCGGTCCCGGCGGCGAGCCCCACCTGCGGGCCGCCGTCGAAGCGCTGGAACTGGGCCGCGGCCTGGTGCTGCACGCCTCCACCGCCACCACCGACGTCCCCGACCTGCTGCGGATCGCCGGGCACCAGGACCTCGCCGAGGCCTGGCTCGGCGCCGGCGGCGACGACGCCGGATCCGACGGCGGGCCCGCCGACCCCTTCGACTTCGACGCGCTGCTCGGCCTGCCCGGCACCCTGCTCGAATCCCTCCCCGGCGGCGCCGACATCCCCATGCCCGACGACCTGCGCCGCCGCGCGCTCACCGCCCTCGCCGCCGCCCCGGCCGGGACGGCACTCGTGTCCGCGCCCCCGGTCGAGGAGATCGCCCGGAGCCTTCGCGCGGCCGACGCGGACGCCCTGGTCTACCTGCTGCCGCCCGCCGACGGGCGCAGCGGCACGGCCCTGCTGATCACCGCAGGCGAGGACGGCGGCGCCGTCGACCTGCTGCCGCTCACCCTGGTCAGCAGCTCGGCGCTCGACCTGCTGCACACCTACCGGCGGGCGCACCGCGAACGCCAGTCCACCCTGGACGAGTTGCCGTCCCGTCACCCGGAGCGGGTCGCCGCCCGGCGCCGCTGGCTGGGCACCCTCGGCGAACTCTGCGACTGGGCCGGCACCGCCGTGATGCGCCCGCTGCTGCGCCACCCGGCCCTGCGGTCGGCCGCCGCCCGCCGCGCGCCGGGTGCGCCGCCCCGGCTGGTGCTGGTGCCGTTCGGCGCGCTGGGCGGTGTGCCCTGGCACGCGGGGCTGCTCAGCAGCGGGCTGCGCGACGGCGGACGGCCGGTGCGGGCCGTGGAACGCGCGGTGGTCTCCTACGCCGCCTCCGCCCGGCAGTTCTGCGAGGTGGTCCGGCGGCCCCGGCTGCCGCTCGCCGAACGGCCGGTGGTCGTCGGCGACCCCACCAGGGACCTGATGTTCGCCGAGGTCGAGGCCGAGTACCTGCACGCCGACCACTACCCGCACGGCACCCTGCTCGGCTACGTCGAGGACGCCGAGGGGGCGGGCACCCCGGCCGAGGTGCTGGCCGCGCTGCCCGCGCCCGGACGGGCCGGGGCCTCCGTGCTCCACCTGGCCTGCCACGCACTGCCGTCCGGGCGCTCGCCGCTCGACGCCTACCTCGCCCTCGCCCCCGACCCGGGCGCCGGGGACCGCGAGGGCCGGCTGCCGGTCGGCGACATCCTCCGCCAGGCCCTGGGCCGCCCGCCGGGCTCCCCGGGCGGGCTGGTCGTGCTCGACGCCTGCGTCAGCGACCACACCGGCGAGGACCTCGACGAGGCGCTCACCCTCTCCAGCGCCTTCCTCGCCGCCGGGGCGACGGGCGCGGTCGGCTCGCGCTGGGAGGTGTCCGACGAGATGGTCTGCGTGCTGATGTACGTCCTCCACGGCCGCCTCGCCGCCGGCGACCCGCCCGCCGAGGCCCTGCGCCGCGCCCAGCTGTGGGCCCTGGACCCCGACCGCAGCCTGCCGCCGGGCGCCCCGCCCGAACTCGTCTCGCTGGCCCGCCGCGCCCCGGACGCCCTGGAGGTCTGGGCGGCCTTCTCCTACCAGGGCTACTGACCGGATGGCGGTAAGCCCTGAACTTGCGCTACGGCAGAGCGAGTTCCTTGCGGGCCTCGGTGATCTGGTTCAGCACGCCGTGCGCCTCGGAGGTCTCCGCCAGTCCGGTCGCCTCGGCGAGCAGAGCGGCGGCGTCCTCCCGCCGGTCCTGCTGGGCGGCGAGGTGGGCGAGGCCGACCAGGTTGGCCGCCACTCCGGGCAGGAAGCCGAGTTCCCACCGCAGCCGGGTGGATTCCTCCAGCCGTTCGCGGGCCGTCGGGAGGTCCCCGGTGATGTGGGCGGCGATGCCGAGGTGCCGCAGTGCGTAGCTCATGGTGAGGAGGTCCCCGGTGCGGGTGGCGAGGGCGAGCGCGCCCTCCAGGGCGGGGAGGGCGGCGGCCGCGTCGCCCCGGACGACCTGGTGGAACGTCCCGGTCCAGAACAGCGCCTCGCCCTCGCCCCGCGCGTCGCCGAGCTCCCGGTAGAACGCGGCGGCCCGCTCGAACAGCTCCAGCTCGCGCGGATCCTCGACCCGGTCCGCCAGGAACCGGGCGTGCAGCACCCGCCCCCGGGCCAGCGCGAGGTCCGCCTCGACCCCGTCCAACCCCCGCTCCGCCGCCGTCAGTCCACTGCCGTCGCCGCCGAACACGGCTGTCTCGTAGTGGAGTCCGGCCTGCTCGATCCGTATGTCCCTGGTCATGCGCCGATCCTAGCCAGGCGGTCCGCCCGCGGCGGTGGCCTCCTCGGCGGTGGCCGCTTCGCCCCGGGCGGAACCGCCGGTCGGGGTCCGTGCGTGATCGGGGGTGTCCCAGTACCGCCCGTCCCCGCACACGCTTGGAGTCCCATGACCGACTACCGGACCGTCGGCCTCATTCACCTGTTCATCGCCGCCGTCTCGGTCCTCACCCCGTTGATCGGCGCCGTGGTGGCGGGTACGTTCCTCCGTCGCCGGGGGCGCAACGCCCGCCTGGCGATGATCGGCTGTCTGGTGACGGCCCCGGGGCCGGTCGTCCTCGTCCTGGGGGCGGGCCTCGGCCTCGACACCGTGTTCGCGGACCTGGAGCCGCTGGTGGCGATGAGCGTGCTCTCGGGGATCGCCACCCTGTTCCACCTGACCGGTCTCGTCCTGATCCTGGCCGGGGCCCTCAGCGCGCCCGGCCGGCCCGCTCCTCTCCAGGCTCCCTATCCCTACGCGGCCCCGTTCCACGTGTATCCCAACGACGCGCCCCCGGGGCACTGACGCGAGGGAGACATGCCGGTGCCCGCCCTCGCGAACGCGGCGGGGCGGGACGCCGTCAATGGCCGGGGCGGGCCTCTGACGACATCCCGCCATCGCGCCGCCTGCCACTGCAACAGGTGCTGGGGGGAAGGGACTTGGCGAAGCCCGGCGGCGGTCGAAGGGCGGCCGGGCGCGGGGGAAGAGGTCGGGTCCGACCCGGGTCGCAGCCGTCCCGGGTCCGACGGGGGAGGCGGACCCGGGACGTGCTGAAATCGCGCTGCTGACAAGCGCGTTCACCGGTCCGCCGAGGGGTCGGGGTCCGGCTCTGCGACTACCGTGGACCAGGCCGGCCCGGGGTGTCAACGCGAACCGCCCGCCCGGCCCCTGTCGGGCCGTCAGGGACTGCCCCAAGGGGCACCGCGCGGCGCACCGGCCTCACTCCGCCGGGATGTGCGCGAGCATCCGCTCCATCCCGCCGATCCAGTTGGCCCGCAGGGCGGTGATGGCGCCGGGCAGGTCGTCCTCCAGCAGCCGGCGGGCGATCTCGCAGTGCTCCTCCGACTCGCGGGCCACCGGCTCGTCCTCCGCGACGACCAGGTTCTCGTAGCGCCGCATCCCGGCCTTGACCCGGGTGAGGAGGTCGAGCAGGCGCTCGTTGGAGCAGCCGCTGAGCAGCAGGCCGTGCCACTCGTCGTCGCGCCGGTCGACCGTCGCGTGGGCGGCGACCTGGTCGGGGAAGCCCTGGGCGAGGTCCAGCAGGCGCGGGGCGATGGACCGCAGGTGTGCCGGGTCGGAGGACTCCAGCGCCAGCGACTCCAGGGCGGCGACGATCGCGACCAGTTCGCGGAACTCGGTGCGGCTGACCGGCGCGAAGCGGAAGCCCCGGCCCTGGCTGCTCTCCAGCACGCCCTCGCCGGCCAGGGCGATCAGGGCCTCCCGCAACGGGGTGCGGCTGACCCCGAGTTCGGCGGCCAGGACCGCCTCGTTCACGTCGGTGCCGGCCGCGAACTCGCCGCGGGTGAGGCGGTCCATCAGCTCGTCGCGGATCTGCTCGCGCAGTGGGCGGCGCTCGATCGCCATCGGGATCCCCCTTTTTTCGGATTCGCAGCATAGCCCTTGACCGCATTCAGTGTACTGCACTATGTATTTTGAATACAAAATTCCCAGCGGGGTCCTCGACCCCTGGAGGAGGCGGAGCATGGGCCTGACCCGGGTGCCGGGACTGCTGTTCGGGGGCGACTACAACCCCGAACAGTGGCCCGAGGAGGTCTGGCAGGAGGACGTCCGGCTGATGGCGGAGGCGGGCGTCAACCTCGTCACCGTCGGCGTCTTCTCCTGGTCCCGACTGGAACCCGCCCCCGGCGTCCACGACTTCGGCTGGCTGGACCGTGTGCTCGACCTGCTCCACGCGCACGGCATCGCCGTCGACCTCGCCACCGCCACCGCGACCCCGCCGCCCTGGCTGGTCCGCGAGCACCCGGAGGTGATGCCGGTCGACGCCGCCGGGACCAGGCTGGAGTTCGGCTCCCGGCAGGGCTACTGCCCCTCCTCACCGGTGTTCCGCGCCGCCACCGTCCGGCTCGCCCGGGCCGTGGCCGAGCGCTACCGCGACCACCCCGCGCTCGCCATGTGGCATGTGAGCAACGAGTACGCCGACCACACCGCCGAGTGCTTCTGCCCGGAGTCGGCCCGCGACTTCCGCCGCTGGCTGCAGGAGCGCCACCGCTCCCTGGGCGGCCTCAACGCGGCCTGGGGGACGTCCTGCTGGGGCCAGCACTACACCGACTGGACGCAGATCGAGCCGCCCCGCAAGGCGCCAGGACCGGTCAACCCGGCGCAGCTGCTGGACTGGCGCCGCTTCTCCAGCGACGCGCTGCTCGCCTGCTTCGAGGCCGAGCGCGCGGTGCTCAAGGAGGTCACCCCGGACGTGCCGGTGACCACCAACTTCATGAGCGTGCTGCGCGACCTCGACTACTGGGAGTGGGCCGCCGCCGAGGACGTCGTCACCGACGACGCCTACCCGGACCCGGCCGACCCCCGGGCCGCGGTGAAGGCCGCGCTCAGCTACGACCTGATGCGCTCGCTGAAGCGGCAGCCCTGGCTGCTGCTGGAGTCCGCGCCGAGCGCGGTCAGCTGGCGGCCGGTCAACGTCCCCAAGGACCCCGGGGTGATGCGGCTGCACAGCCTCCAGGCGCTCGCCCACGGCTCCGACGGCGTGATGTTCTTCCAGTGGCGCCAGGCCCGCTACGGCCCGGAGAAGTTCCACTCCGCGATGCTGCCGCACGGCGGCACCGCGACCCGGCAGTGGCGCGAGACGCTCGCCCTCGGCGCGGACGTCCGCCGGCTGGCCGAGGTCGCCGGCAGCACCACCCGGGCCGAGGTCGCGCTGCTGCTGGACTGGGACAGCTGGTGGGGGCTGGAGGCGCCCGAGTCGATGCCCTCCGACCGGCTCCGGCTGCACGAGCTGCTGCTCTCCTGGTACGCGCCGCTGCACGCCCGGGGCATCGCCGTCGACCTGGCCCCGCCCGGGCGCGACCTCTCCGGCTACCGGCTGGTGATCGCCCCCAACCTCTACCTGTGCACGGCCGAGCAGGCCGCCGCGCTGGCCGCCTTCCCCGGCCACCTGGTGGTCGGGCCGTTCAGCGGGGTGGTCGACGCCGCCGACCAGGTCCACGACGGCGGGGCGCCCGGGCCGCTGCGCGAACTGCTCGGGGTGCGGGTCGAGGAGTGGCGGCCGCTGCCCGACGGCGTCACCCAGGAGGTGGAGACGGCGGACGGCACCCGGCTGACCACCCGCACCTGGACCGAGTGGGTGGAGGCCGACGGGGCCGAGGTGGTGGCGCGCTACCGGGGCGGCCCGCTGGACGGCCGCCCGGCCGTCACCCGGCGCGGTGCCAGGACCGCAAGCGCCACCTATCTGAGCTGTCTGCCCGAGGACCCGTCCCCGCTGCTGGACGAGGTGCTGGCCGCCGCCGGCGTCACCGGCGTCGCCGGGCCCGACCTGCCCGAGGGCGTCGAGGCCTGCCGCCGCGGCCGCTACCTCTTCCTGCTCAACCACGGCAGCCGGACGGCCACCGTCCCGCTGCCGACCCCGAGCCCGAGCCCGACCGGTACCGACACCGACACGGTGTTCACCGACCTGCTGACCGGCCGTCCGCTGCCGAGTGGCCCCCTGACGCTCGCGCCCGGCGACGCCGTCGTCCTTGAGCAGTCCTGAAGCAAGTCCTGAAGCAGTCCCGAAGCCCTGACCCGAGGAGTGCCAGTGGCCCATCCCTACATCCCCAACGCGGGGCCCGAGACCAGGGCGGCGATGCTCGCCGAGATCGGCGCCCCCGACGCCGCCGAGTTCTACCGCGACATCCCCGCCGAACTCCGGCTCGACCGCCCGCTCGACCTGCCCGCGCCGTACACCGACGAGCCCGGCCTGGTCCGGCACCTGCACGGCCTGCTGGCGCGCAACACCCACCCGGCCGAACTGCTGAGCTTCCTCGGCCACGGCTGCTACCACCACCACGTCCCGGCGGTGTGCGACGAGGTGAACGGCCGGGGCGAGTTCCTCACCGCCTACGCGGGCGAGCCCTACGAGGACCACGGCCGCTTCCAGGCCCTCTTCGAGTATGTCTCGATGATGGCCGAGCTGCTGGAGATGGACGTCGTCAACGTCCCCGTCTACGACGGCTACCAGGCGACCGGGACGGCCCTGCGGATGGCCGCGCGCCGCACCGGACGCTCCAAGGTGCTGGTGAGCGGGGCGATCGCGGCCGACAAGCTGGCCAAGATCCGCGACTACCTCACCCCGGACGTCGAGGTGCGACTCGCGCCCGTGGCCGACTCCGGGGAGATGGGCGAGGTGCGGCTGGACGACACCTTCGCCGCGCTCTACCTGGAGACGCCCACCGTGCACGGCGTGGTCGAGACCCGGGGCCGGGAGCTGGCCGAACTGGCGCACGGCGTCGGCGCGCTGCTGGTCGTCGGCACCGACCCGATCTCGCTCGGCGTGCTCGCCCCGCCCGCCTCCTACGGCGCCGACCTGGTCTGCGGGGACATCCAGTCGCTCGGCATGCACCCGCAGTACGGCGGCGGCCAGGCCGGGTTCATCGCGAGCCACGACGACGAGCGGCTGGTCGCCGAGTTCCCGTCCCGGCTGTTCGGCATCGCCCCGACGGCCGTGCCCGGCGAGTACGGCTTCGGCGACGTCTTCTACGACCGGACCTCGTTCGCGCTGCGCGAGGAGGGCAAGGAGTGGGTCGGCACGGCGGCCGCCCTGTGGGGCATCACCGCCGGCGTCTACCTCGCGCTGATGGGCCCGCAGGGGATGCGGGAGATCGGCGAGACCGTGCTCGCCCGGACCCGCTACGCGATGCGGGCGCTGGCCTCGGCCGGCGCCGTGGTCCGCCACCAGGAGGCCGTGCACTTCCGGGAGTTCGCCGTGGAGGTGCCGGACGCCGACGCGCTGCTCGCCGACCTGCACGGCCGGGGCATCCTCGGCGGCGTGCGGCTCGGGGACCGCGAGGTCCTGGTCTGCGTCACCGAACGGCACTCGATCGCCGACATCGACATCCTCGCGGCGGCCGTCAAGGACGCCCTCTCCGCCCTGGGAGGCGCCGAGTGAGCTCGCACACCGAACCCTTCGCCAGCCTGCCGGTCACCCCCAAGCCGGGCCTGCGGCGCTTCCACCAGGCCCGCTGGGACGAGGAGATCGTCTTCGAGCTGTCCCGGTCCGGCCGGCGCGGCGTGGGCGTGCCCGCGCCCGGCGCGCCCCTGGTCGAACTGCCGGAGTCGATCGCCCGCCGCACCCCGCCCGCGCTGCCCGAGCTCTCCCAGAACCAGGTGGTCCGGCACTACCTACGGCTCTCCCAGGAGACCCTCGGCGCGGACTTCAACATCGACGTCGGCCAGGGCACCTGCACCATGAAGTACAGCCCCAAGGTCAACGACTCCTTCGTCCGTGACCCGAGGATCGCCGCGCTGCACCCGCTGCAGCCCGAGTCCACCGTGCAGGGCGTGCTGGAGATCTACTGGCGGCTGGAGCAGATCCTCAAGGAGATTTCCGGCATGGCCCGGGTGTCGCTGCAACCGGGGGCGGGCTCCGCGGCGATCTACGCCAACATCGCGATGATCCGCGCCTACCACGCCTCGCGGGGCGAGGGCGGGCAGCGGGACCAGGTGATCACCACGATGTTCTCGCACCCCTCGAACGCGGCGTGCGCCAAGGTCGCCGGCTACGAGGTGATCACCCTCATGCCGGACGCCGACGGCAACCCGGATCTGGAGGCGCTGCGGGCGGCGGTCGGGCCGCGCACCGCCGCGCTGATGATCACCAACCCGGAGGACACCGGGATCTTCAACCCGCGGACCAAGGAGTTCGTCGACCTGGTCCACCAGGCCGGCGGGCTGGCCTGCTACGACCAGGCGAACGCCAACGGCATCCTCGGCATCACCCGGGCCCGGGACGCGGGCTTCGACCTGTGCCACTTCAACCTGCACAAGACCTTCTCCACCCCTCACGCCTGCGGCGGACCGGCGGCCGGTGCCTGCGGCGTCTCGGCGGCGCTGGTGCCGTTCCTGCCCGGGCCGGTCGTCGACCGGGTCGAGAACGCGGAGACCGCAGAAGGGGAGCAGGAGGTGTTCACCCTGACCACCCCCGAGCGCTCGGTCGGCAAGATCCGCCCCTTCCTCGGCGTCACCCCCAATGTGGTGCGCGCCTACGCCTGGGTGATGGCGCTCGGCGCCGAGGGCCTGCGCGAGGTCGCCGAGACGGCCGTGCTCAACAACAACTACCTACTGGCTAAGGTCGCCCGGATCCCCGGCGCCTCGGTGCCGTGGGCCGACCGCCGCCGGGTCGAGCAGGTCCGCTACTCCTGGCAGCAGCTGACCGAGGAGACCGGCGTCCACTCCGAGGAGATCGGTATCCGCGCGGCGGACTTCGGCGTGCACTACTGGACCAGCCACCACCCGTACGTGGTGCCCGAGCCCTTCACCCTGGAGCCCACCGAGTCCTACTCCAGGGAGGACCTCGACGAGTACGCGGCGATCCTCGCCCATGTCGCCGACGAGGCCCGCAAGGACCCGGAGTTCGTCCGCAACGCGCCCTACCGGCAGACGGTGCACCGGATCGACCCGGCCTCGCTGGACGACCCGGCACAGTGGTCGCCCAGCTGGCGCGCCTACCGCCGCAAGCACGGCGGGCAGCCCCGGGCATGATCGTCGGCCTGATCGTGAACCCCGTCGCCGGCCTCGGCGGCGCCGTCGCCCTCAAGGGCAGCGACGGGCCTGACATCCAGGCCAGGGCGGTCGCGCTGGGCGCCGTCCCCCGGGCGGCCGAGCGCGCGGCCGCCGCGCTGCGCGCCCTGCGGGCCCGCCGCCCGGACGTCCTGGTGCGCACCGTGGCCGGGCCGATGGGGGAGGACAGCGCCCGGGCGGCGGGCGTCCCGTACCGGCTCGCGCACCGTCCGCCCGCGACATCGGCGTCCACCGGGGCATCGGCCACCGGCGCGGCCGACACCCGGGCGGCGGTCGCGGCGCTCGGCGAGGTGGACCTGCTGCTGTTCGCGGGCGGTGACGGGACGGCGCGCGACGTCCTGGACGCGGGGCCGCGCCCACCGGTGCTCGGCGTCCCGGCCGGGGTGAAGGTCTACTCCGGCTGCTTCGCCGTCAGTCCGGCGGCGGCGGGCGCGACCGCCGCCGGGTTCGACGGCCGGACCGTCGACGCGGAGGTGGTCGACCTGGACGAGGAGGGCCACCGCGCGGGCCTGGTCGGCGCCCGGCTGTACGGCACGCTGCGGGTGCCGGCGGCCCGGGACCGGCTGAGCGGGCGCAAGACCGGCTCCTCGGCGGCGCCGCCCGGCTCGGCCGAGTCCATCGCCCGCGCGGTGGTGGCGGGCATGCGCCCCGGCACCGCCTATGCGCTCGGCCCCGGCGCCACCACGCTCGCCGTCGGGCGGGCGCTCGGGCTGGCGCTGACACCGCTGGGCGTGGACGTGGTCCGGGACGGCGCCCTGCTCGCCCCGGACGTGACCGAGCAGCGGCTGCATGCCATTGCCATGTCACAGGTGACGCATGGTGTGTTGTCGGTGATCGGTGGGCAGGGTTTCGTGATCGGGCGCGGGAACCAGCAGTTCAGTCCCCGGGTCCTGGCCGCGCTCGCCGGGGTCGTCGTGCTCGCCACCCAGCAGAAGCTGGCCGCGCTCGGCGGGCGGCCGCTGCTGGTCGACAGCGGCGACCCCCGGGCCGACGCCGCGTTCGAGGGCCACGTCCGAGTGGTCACCGGACACCGTGAATCAGTGCTGTACCGCATCAGTTCGGCGAGTGAGGAGCTTTCATGAACACCCTGCGCAACAAGGTCGCCATCGTCACCGGCGGCGCCTCCGGCATCGGCCGGGCCACCGCCGAACTGTTCGCCGCCGAGGGCGCCGCCGTGGTCGTCGCCGACCTCGCGGACGCGAGCGAGGTCGTCCGCGGCATCGAGGCGGCCGGCGGCCGGGCGGTGGCGGTGCGCGCCGACGTCTCCTCGGAGACCGACTGCGAACGGATCGTCACCATCGCCGTGCAGACCTTCGGCGGGCTGCACGTCCTGTTCAACAACGCCGGCATCATCCGCCGCCAGACCGCGCTGGAGATCTCCGCCGACGACTGGGACCGGGTGATGGCCGTCAATGTGCGGTCCGTCTACCTGATGTGCCGCTTCGCCGTGCCGGCCATGACCGAGGGCGGGTCGATCGTCAACACCGGCTCCGGCTGGGGGTTGAAGGGCGGCGGCAACGCGCTGTCCTACTGCGCCTCCAAGGCGGCGGTCGTCAACATGACGCGCGCGCTGGCGATCGACCACGCGGCCGCCGGCATCCGGGTCAACTCCGTCAACCCGGGCGACACCATGACGCCGATGCTCCGCGACGAGGCGCGCCAGCTCCAGGAGGAGTGGGCGGTGTTCGAGAAGGACGCCGCCGACCGGCCGATGGGCCGGGCCGGCACGCCGCAGGAGATCGCCGCCGCGGTGCTCTTCCTGGCGGGCGACGCCAGCAGCTACATGACCGGCTCCGCCCTCGTCGTCGACGGCGGCGGCCTCGCCTGACACCCGCACCACCCGCTCCACGTACGTACGGACGCACCACCCGCTCCAGGTACGGACGCACCACCCCCTGCACGCACCGAGGTACCACCCCCCTTCGCGACACCCCACCCTCACGAAAGCCCAGGAGGCATCCGATGTCCGCTTTCACGAGTCCGACGAGGTTCACGAGAAGAACAGCCCTGGTCGCCGCCGCGGCGGCACTGGCCGTCACCGTCACCGGCTGCAGCGGAACCAACGGCGCGGGCGGCGCCGGCGACGCCAAGGCCGACGGCGGCAAGGTCACCATCCGCTGGTCGACCTGGGGCTCGGCCGAGGACATGGCGGTCTTCAAGACCTTCACGGACGAGTTCGCCAAGAAGTACCCGAACATCACCCTCAAGCTGGAGCAGGTCGCCTCCTACGAGGACTACCACCCCAAGCTGCTCACCCAGCTCACCTCGAAGACCGCGCCGGACGTCTTCTACGTCGGTGACGACTACATCGGCAAGCTGGTCGCCGACGGCGTGCTCTCCCCGCTCGACCAGCAGCTCGCCGGACCGGACAGCCGCAGCAAGCCGGCCGACTTCTTCGAGGGCATCTACGGCGGTGCCAAGAAGGACGGCGTCACCTACGGCGTGCCCAACGACACCAACCCCGAGGTGCTCTGGTTCGACAAGAAGGCCCTCGCCGCGGCCGGCATCACCGAGGACCCGGCCGCGCTGAACGAGGCCGGTCAGTGGACCACGGCGAAGTTCCTGGAGATGAACGCCAAGCTCAAGGCGGCGGACCGGACCGGCACCATCTTCTGGAACTGGTACGGCGCCAACTACAGCGTCGTCAACGGCTTCGGCGGAAAGGTGTGGGACGGCGGGAAGTTCGTCGCCACCACCGACCCGAAGACCCGCCAGGCGCTGAAGACCCTCGCCGACGGCTACCGGGACAAGACCTTCGCCTCCGCCGACCTGCTGCCCGAGGGCAACGGCGCGGCCACCCAGTTCATCAAGCACAAGGCCGGCTTCTACGCCGGCGGCCGCTGGGTCATCGAGGGCATCGACAAGGGCGGCGACCGCGAGAGCTACGACATCGTGCCGTTCCCGTCCGAGAGCGGGCAGCCGATACCCGGCGCCGTCGCCGCCTCCTACCTGACCGTCAACAAGGACAGCAAGCACCCGAAGGAGGCCTTCACCTTCCTGACCGAGTTCGTCAGCAAGGAGGGCCAGCAGCTGCGGCTCAAGGGCGGCAGCGCCGTCCCCTCCGTCCGGGGCGCCGAGAGTCTGGTCACCGAGGGCAACTACCCGCCGCACGCCAAGACCTTCCTGGACGTCCGCGACCGGGGCTTCGCCAACTACCCCGACGAGGTGGCCGTCCCCGGTCTGACCAAGGCGATCAACGACCAGCTGATGAAGATCTGGGAGGGCAAGACCGGCTTCGACGAGGGCATGACCCAGCTCCAGACCCTGGTCGACGGCATGAAGGGCAACAAGGGGTGAGCGCCCCCACCCAGGCCGCGGCCCGGCGGCGGGAGCGTCCCGCCGCCGGCCCGGCGGGCAGCGCCCCCACCGCGCGCGGCGGCCGCGAGCCGCTCTGGCGCCGCCGCGACCGGCGGTGGGCCCTGGTCTTCCTCGGCCCCCAACTGCTGGGCCTGCTGGTCTTCCTGGTCGGCCCGCTCGGATTCGCCGTGGTCCTCTCCTTCATGCGCTGGGACGGCCTCGGCGACGCGACCTGGGTCGGACTGGACAACTTCCGCACCCAGCTGACCGATCCGGAGTTCGGTCGGGCGGTGTGGAACACCCTCAAGATCGGGCTGATCACCGTGCCCGGCGGCCTCGCCCTGGCGCTGCTGATCGCCCTCGCCCTGCACGGGGTGCGCGGGCGGACCGCCTACCGGATCGTCTACTTCCTTCCGGTGGTGACCAGTTCGGTCGCGGTGTCGGTGATCTGGCAGATGATCCTCGGGGGCGGCGCCGACGGCATCCTCAACGGGACCGTCCACGACATCCTCGGGATCACCCTGCCCGACTGGCTGGCCGACCCCGACTGGGTGGTGGTCGCGGTCTCGGTGGTGACCGTCTGGTCCTCGCTCGGCCTCAATGTGGTGATCTTCCTGGCCGGGCTGGCCACCGTCCCGACCAATCTGCTGGAGGCCGCCCGGATCGACGGCGCCGGCCCCTGGCAGACCCTGCGCTCGGTCACCCTGCCGCTGCTGTCGCCCACCGTCTTCTTCACCGTGGTGGTGTCGGTGATCAGCTCGTTCCAGGCCTTCGACCTCGTCTACGTCCTGGTCAACCCGGACCACAACGAGGGTGCCCAGACCATCGTCTACAAGGTCTACCAACAGGGCTTCCGGGAGTTCCACTTCGGACTGTCGAGCGCCGCCGCCCTGCTCCTGCTGCTGCTGACCCTGATCGTCACGGCGGTCCAGTTCCAGGCGCAGAAGCGCTTCGTCCACTACGAGTCCTGAGGCGCTGCCATGACCACCGTCCGCCACTCCACCGCCCCCCGGCAGCTCCTCCTGCACATCGGGCTCGTCCTCGGCGGCCTGCTGATGCTGTTCCCCTTCGTCTGGATGGTCCTGACCTCCTTCAAGGGCGTCAGCCAGATGATCAACGAGCCGCTGTCCTGGCTGCCCACGCCCTGGCGCGCGCAGAACTACCCCGACGTGCTGAACGAGGTGCCGATCGGGCGCGCGTACTGGAACAGCATGTACATCGCGGCGATCACCGTCGCCGCCACCCTGTTCACCGGCGCGATGGCCGCCTACGCCTTCGCCCGGATCCCGTTCCGGGGCTCCGGGCCGCTGTTCGGACTGTTCCTGGCCACCCAGATGGTGCCGGCCCAGGTGACCGTCGTGCCGCTGTACATCATGCTGGCCAAGCTCCAACTGATCGACTCGCACTTGGCGTTGATCCTGCCGGCGATCGCCAACCCGTTCGCGGTGTTCCTGCTCCGGCAGTTCATCCGGGCCGTCCCGGTCGAACTGGAGGAGGCGGCCCGGATCGACGGCGCCGGCCGCTGGACCATCTTCTGGCGGATCGTCCTGCCCAACATCCGGCCCGGCCTGTGGACGCTGGGCATCATCGTCTTCCTGGCCAGCTGGAACAGCTACTTCTTCCCGCTGGTGTTCCTCAACACCTCGGAGCTGTTCACCGTCCCGCTGCTGCTCGACTCCTTCAACTCCGGCCGCGGCGGCGTCGACTACGGGCTCACCGCGGCGCTCTCCGCGATGACCGTGGTACCGATGCTGATCGCCTTCCTGATCGGGCAGCGCAAGATCCTCAACAGCATGGCCTCCTCGGGCCTGGGAGGCCGCTGATGTCCACCGCCCCCACCTGCGCCGTCGAACTCGACCTGGACGAGCGGCCGTTCACCGAACGCGGCTCCCGGCTGCTGGTCACCGC
>NZ_JZWY01000333.1:0-2258 GCF_000966955.1 Streptomyces sp. NRRL S-495 | reverse complement strand
CTCCCGGCTGCTGGTCACCGCCGGCCCGGACGGGCTGCGGGTGGCCCGGGCCGAGTACGAGACCCGGCTCGCGGACACCGTCGAACTCACCGGGCTGGTGCTGCGGGACGCGGAGGGGCACCCGCTGCCCGTCCGCTCCGCGACCCCCGCGGCGGTCGAATTCGCTGGCGGGGCAACGCTGTTGTTCGCCGACCCCGCCACCCTGGTGCTCACCGGGCACGGCGTGCACGCCTCCTGGCGGCTGCCGGACGGCACGGAACGGGCGCTCGCGCTCGACGGCTGCCACGTCCTGCACGGGCCGCCGGGGGAGTGGTCGGCCCCCGCCGTGCGCGCCGCCGCCGAGGCCCGCTGGGCGGCCTGGTTCGCCCGGATGCCGGCCGTCCGCCCCGACCTCGCCGCGGCCGCCCGGACGGCCTGGTGGACACTGGCCGTCAACCTGCTGCCGATCGCCGGCCGCGAGGGCCTCGTCCCGTCCAAGTACGGCTACGTGGGCGTGTGGAACTGGGACGCGCTCTTCCACGCCGTCGCCCTGCGGCACGCCGATCCGGCGCTCGCCCGGGACCAGATCCTGCTCTTCCTCGACCACCAACTGCCCGACGGCCGACTCCCGGACGTGGTGCACGAAAACGGCGTGCTCGCCGACACCACCGACCTGCCCCGCGCCGACCACGCCCGGCTCGCCGAGCACGTCGGCACCGCCAACGGCGCCCGGCCCACCCCCGAACCGGTGGCGGTCACCAAACCGCCGCTGGCCGCCTGGGCCGTCTGGAAGGTCCACGAAACCGACCCCGACCTGCCCTTCCTCGCCGCCGCCTACCCCCGGCTGGTCCGCGCCCACCGGTGGTGGTTCGCCGCCTCCGACCCGGACGGCGACGGCCTGCCCGAATACCTGCACCCCTACTCGTCCGGCCTCGACGACAGCCCGGTCTGGGACTACGGCCCCCGCGCCGAACCCCCCGACCTCAACTCCTACCTGGTCCTGGAGGCCGACCGGCTGGCCGACATCGCCGACGCCCTCGGCCGAACCGCCGAGGCCGCCGACTGGCGCTCGCGCGCCGCCGCCCACACCGACCTCCTGGTCGCCCGCCGCTGGGACGGCACCCGCTTCACCACCCTGGCGGCCGGCGCCCCCGTGCCCGTCCGCACCGCGCTCGACCTGATGCCCCTGTTCACCGGCCGACTGCCCACCGGGATCGCCGCCACCCTGGAACGCACCCTGCGCTCACCCGCCTACTGGGGCGAACGGCCCGTCCCCACCGTGGCCTTCGACGACCCGGCCTTCGACCCGGAGGCGATGTGGCGCGGCCCGGTCTGGCTCAATATCAACTACCTGCTGATCGAGGGCCTGCACCGCTCCGGATTCCCGGACACCGCCGAGGAGTTGCGCCAACGCACCCTCGCCATGGTGCGCGAGGGAGGCGGCCTCTACGAGTACTGGAACCCCCGCACCGGCACCCGGGCGGCCCGGGCCACCTCCGGCTTCGGCTGGTCCGCGGCGCTGTTCGTCGACCTCGCCCGGGCGGACCGACAATCAGACTCTCCCCATTGACCGGACAGACCTGATGCATCGTCACTAGTCTTGCTGCTTGCGAACGGAGGAACATCGGCAACGGACAGGGAGTACCGACCGTGCGAACCCGGCTCAGGAACACCGCCGTCGTCCTCGTGGCGACCCTCCTCGCCGCCGCGGCGGCACTGACCGCCGCGGCCCCGGCGAACGCCGTCGTCGGGGGCACGGCGCTGCCCCCGGGGCAGGCCCCCTACCTGGTCTCGATCGGAAGGCCGACCCACGTCTGCGGCGGCACCGTCATCGGTGCCACCTGGATCCTCACCTCCGCCCACTGCGTCGCTGGCGCCGCCCCGACCGACCTCCGGGTCCGGGCCGGCACCCTGATCCATGCCTCCGGAGGAGTGCTGGTCGGCGTCGCGGAGGTCGTCCCGCACGGCTCCTACAACGCCTCGACGATCGACTACGACCTCGCCCTGCTGCGCCTCACCAAGGCGCTGCCGCTCGGTGCCGGCATCGCCGCCGTCCCGCTCGCGGCCAACGGCAACGACCCCTCCACCGGTACCGCCCGGGTCTCCGGCTGGGGCGCGACGACCTCGGGCGGCCCGATCGTCGCCGCCGCCCGTGTCGTCCCGGTGCCCCTCATCAGCCGGGCCAAGTGCCGTACCGAGTACGGCGCCACGGTCATCACCGACCGCATGCTCTGCGCCGGGGAGGACGCCGGCGGCAAGGACGCCTGCCAGGGCGACAG
>NZ_JZWY01000332.1:0-20376 GCF_000966955.1 Streptomyces sp. NRRL S-495 | reverse complement strand
CCTGCCAGGGCGACAGCGGCGGCCCGCTCGTCCTCTCCGGCGTTCTCGTCGGCATCAGTTCCTGGGGCCGGGGCTGCGGTCAGGCCGGATATGCCGGCGTCTACACCCGGGTCGGCGCCCTGCGCTCCTGGATCGACGCCGAGCGCGCCGGCACGCGGCTCGCCGCGTCCCGCCCGGCCCCGGCCGGCGGTGCCCCGGCCCCCGGTACTGCCAGGTAGCGTCCGTCCGGTGTTCGCGCCCGCGGCGTCGGTCCCGGTCGGTCTCGGTCGGTCTCACATGTGGGCGCTGATCCGGCCGCCCGCGGTGAGCACGATGTACGAGCCGTTGGCGACGGCGCCGATGTCGTGCTGGTCGGCGTCCAGGGTGTCGTTCACGGCGTTGTCGAGGCCGAGGATCTGCGCCCGGTAGTGGAGTTCGCCGACCTTGGTGACCTTGGCCGTCCAGCCGCCGGCGAGCTTGAAGGTGCCCGGGCCCTGGTGGGCGCCGCCCGTCCAGGAGTGGACCGTGCCGTCGACGGAGAGCACCACGAACATGTCGTTGGCGTCCAGGCCGGCGTCGGCGTCCTTGGTCTCCAGGGTGGCCAGGACGGAGCCGCGGGCGACGATCCTGGCGGTGTAGTTCTGGTTCCCGGTGGGCTGGACCTCGGCGGTGCTGATGCCGTCCGCCAGGGGGAAGCTCTTGCCCGGGGACTTCGGCTTGGCCGTGGTGGCCGTCGTGGGTGCGGTCACCGTGGGCGTGGCGGTGGGCGTGGCGGTGGGCGTGCCCGTCGGTGTCGCGGTGGCGGGCTTGGCCGCGGTGGTCGTGGCGGCCGGTGTGCTCGGTGCGGTGGCGACCGGTGTCGTCGGCGCGGTCGCCGTGGGCACGACGGCGGCCGTCGTGGCAGCTGTCGTGGCGGCCGAGGTGGCGGACGCATCGGAGTCGGGGCCGCAGGCCGTCGCCACGGGCACGATCAGGGCGACCGTCAGGATCGCTCCCGCCAGCGTGCGGACAGTGGTCGGGCGGTGGGTGGCCTTGCGGGACATGGGGGGTCTCCTGAGCGGTGTGCTGGGTGGCCGTGCGGCGCCGTGCACGATCGAACGTAGTGCGAACAATCGACGGAATCGGGCCTTCCGTGTCACCGGACTGCAACGCCTGGGGCAGACTGGACGCCCGACCACCCGACGAGCCGGGGGAGTACCGGGTCATGACGTTTCCTCACCCTGTCGACGACCGGTTCGCCGACCGTCGTGAACGTGTGCTGCGGGAGGCCGTGCGGCACCGGCTGCTCGATCCCGAGGACGCGCTGCTCGCCGCCTTCGTGGACCTCGACGGCGTGGCGGCGAGTGTCGCCGAGCTGCGGGCGGCCTTCCCGGCCTCGCTCGACGTGCTGCACACCTTCGCCGCCAAGGCGAACTGCCTGGTCCCGCTGCTGGCCCGACTGCGCGAGCTGGGCATGGGCTGCGAGGTGGCCAGCCCCGGCGAGTTCGCCCAGGCATTGGCGGCGGGTTTCGCGCCGGACCGGATCGTCCTCGACTCGCCCGCCAAGACCCGGCGGGAGCTGACCGCGGCACTGGGGTCGGGGGTCGCCGTCAACATCGACAACTGGCAGGAGCTGGAACGCGCCGACGACATCCTGCGGGCGGGCGCCTCCGCCTCCCGGATCGGCGTCCGGGTCAATCCGCAGATCGGCGGCGGCACGATCGGGGCGATGAGCACCGCCACCGCGACCTCCAAGTTCGGGATCGGGCTGGCCGACGAGGGGAACGAGAAGCGGTTGCTGGAGGCGTTCCGCGAACGCCCCTGGCTGACCTGGGTCCATGTGCACGTCGGCTCCCAGGGCTGCCCGCTCGACCTCATGGCCGAGGGTGTCGCCCGGGCCGTCGCGTTCGCCGAGCGGGTGAACGGCGAACTGGGGCGCCGCCAGGTGGTGGGCATCGACCTCGGCGGCGGGCTGCCCGTCAACTTCGCCGACGACACCACCGCGCCCACCTTCGCCGGGTACGCCGAACTGCTGCGGGCCCGGGTGCCGGAGCTGTTCGGCGGCGGCTACCGGCTGGCCACCGAGTTCGGCCGCTCGCTGCTGGCGAAGAACGGGTTCACCGCCGCGTACGTCGAGTACACCAAGACCTCCGGCGGCCGGCGGATCGCCCTCACCCACGCCGGGGCCCAGGTCGCGACCCGCACGGTGTTCATGCCGGACGCCTGGCCGCTGCGGATCACCGCGCACCACCCCTCCGGCGCGCAGAAGGACGGCGCGCCGGTGCCGCAGGACGTCGCCGGGCCGTGCTGCTTCGCCGGGGACCTGGTCGCGGTCGGCCGCCCGCTGCCGCTGCTGGAGCCCGGCGACCTGGTCGCGCTGCTCGACACCGGCGCCTACTACGCGACGACCCACTTCCAGTACAACAGCCTGCCCGAGCCGGCGGTGCACGGCTTCACCGTGGACGCGGCGGGGGCGGTGCGGTTCGTGCCGCTGCGCCGGGCGCAGGGCATCGAGGAACTGCTCCGGCCGGTCGGCTGACGCCGCCGCCCCGTCAAGATCGTGACGGTGTGTCAGAACAGCAGGCCGGAAGGGGGTTCCCGGACGCTGGCGGGCGGGTATCACCTTGCCGCGGCCGCCGTCCCGGCCGCGGTGCAGACAGCCTCAGCATGTCGAAGGAGGCCTCGTCATGTCCGCTCACCCCCCTGCCGAATCCCGGACCCCCGAATCCCGGACTCCCGGAGCCAGGACCCCCGAAGCCAGGACCCTCGCGGATCCCGACCCCAGGGCCCAGGACGTCCGGACCGTGCGGCGCCTGCGCCTCGGCGTCGGTGTCCTCGGGTTCCTGCTGCCGATCGCCCTGCCGCTCGGCAACAGCCTCACCTCCGCCCGGATCGCGCTGCTCGACTCGATGAGCGCGTCCTACTACACCCATATGCGCAACGTCTTCGTCGGCGGTCTGTGCGCCGTCGGCGTCTTCCTCATCTGCTACCGCCACGACCGCCGGGAGGACCGGCTGAGCTCGGTGGCCGGGGTGCTGGCGATCGGGGTGGCCCTGTTCCCCACCGAGCCGCCGTCCGCCCTGGTGCCGCACCCCAGCGGTGTCCAGACCACCGTGGGAATGCTCCATCTGGCCTTCGCCGCCGGCCTGTTCGGGGTGCTCGGGTACTTCTGCCTGCGGCTGTTCGCGGACTCCCCGGCGGCCGGCCGCCGCCGTCCGGCGCGTGACTGGGTGTACCTGGTCTGCGGCTGGGTGATCGTGGCCGGCGTGCTGACGGTCGCCGTGGCCGGGGTGCTGCACCTGGCCCGGGACTGGCCGCTGACCCTGCCCTACCTCGGCGAGGCGGTGTCGGTGTTCGCCTTCGGCGTGGCCTGGCTGGTGAAGAGCGAGGCCGTCCCGGCTCTGCTGCCCCGCACCGCCCGTCCGGCTCCCGCCGCGCCCTGACCGGCCCGGCGCGGCAGGCCCCGGCTGATGGCAGGATGCTTGCGGTCGGTACTGTGCCGGCCGGGGCGTGCCGCGGCGCCCGGGTCGGCCGCGGGGGAGTGGAGGCGGCCCGATGGGCCGAGGGAAGCACCGGGTCGCCGTGCTCGTACTGGAGGGGGCGAAGCCGCTGGACGTGGGCATTCCCGCGCAGGTGTTCTCCAGCCGGCCGAGCATGCCCTACACGGTCCGGGTCTGCGGTCCGGCGCCGGGCCTGGTGGCCGGCGGCGACGGCCTGTCGTACCACGTGGCCGAGGGCCTGGAGGCGGTGGAGCACGCGGACACCGTGTTCGTCCCCGGCTACCGCGATCCGGCGACCACCGCGCCGCCGGCCGCTGTCGTCGAGGCACTGGTCGCCGCCCACGCCAGGGGCGCCCGGCTGGCGGCCATCTCGACCGGGGCCTTCGCCCTGGCCGCCACCGGGCTGCTCGACGGCAGACGGGCGACCACCCACTGGCACTACGCCAAGGTCCTGGCGGAACGCCATCCGCGGATCCGGGTCGACGAGAACGTGCTGTTCGTCGACGAGGGCGCGGTGCTCACCTCGGCCGGCGCGGCCTCCGGCATCGACCTGTGCCTGCACCTGGTGCGGCGCGACCACGGGGTGGGCCTGTCGAACCATGTCGCGCGGCGGCTGGTGGCCGCGCCCTACCGCAGCGGCGGCCAGGCCCAGTACGTGCCGCGCAGCGTGCCCGAGCCGCTCGGCGACCTCTTCGCCGGCACCCGGGAGTGGGCGCTGGCGCACCTGGCCGAGCCGCTCACGCTGGAGGGCCTGGCCCGGCACGCGCGGGTCTCGGCGCGGACCTTCTCGCGGCGGTTCGTGGAGGACACCGGCTACACGCCCATGCAGTGGGTGCTGCGGGCCCGGGTGGACCTCGCGCGGGAGCTGCTGGAGCGCACGGACCTGGGGGTGGAGCAGATCGCCGACCGGGTCGGGCTCGGCACCGGGGCGAACCTGCGGCTGCACTTCCACCGGGTCCTCGGCACCTCGCCCACCGAGTACCGGCACACCTTCGCGGCCCGCGCGGAGGGCTGAGCGGGTGCCCCGGGGAAGGTGGCGGGATCCTTGCGACCGTTGGCGCGGAGTCTGGCGGGATCCTTGCGGACCGTGTCGATCCAGCCCCTGTCCGGCCCGCGGCGGAGTCCGGATCATGGAGGTGTCAGCACACGACGGAACGCCCCGGGCCACCACCCCGGAGCACCCCGGCACCGCCCGGAACCGCAGAGGGAGCCCTCCATGACCCGCATCGCCATCAACGGGTTCGGCCGCATCGGCCGCAACAGCCTGCGCGCCCTGGTGGAGCGCGGCAGCGAGCTGGAGGTGGTCGCGGTCAACGACCTCGCCCCCATCGACTCGCTCGCCCACCTGCTCCGCTTCGACAGCGCGCTCGGCCGCTTCCGCCACCCGGTCGCCGTCGAGGGGGACGAGCTGGTCGTCGACGGCCGCCGGATCAAGGTGCTCGCCGAGCGCGACCCCGAGGCCCTGCCGTGGGCCGAGCTCGGCGTCGACCTCGTCCTGGAGGCCACCGGCCGGTTCACCTCGGCGGACGCCGCCCGCGCCCACCTGAAGGCCGGCGCCGCCCGGGTCCTGGTCAGCGCCCCGTCCGACGGCGCGGACGTCACCCTGGCCTACGGCGTGAACACCGCGGACTACGACCCGGCCGCGCACGTGATCGTGTCCAACGCCTCCTGCACCACCAACGCGCTCGCCCCGCTGGCCGCCGTGCTGGACGAGCTGGCCGGTATCGAGCACGGCTTCATGACTACGGTGCACGCCTACACCCAGGAGCAGAACCTCCAGGACGGGCCGCACCGCGACCTGCGCCGGGCCCGCGCCGCCGGCGTCAACATCGTGCCGACCACCACCGGCGCCGCCAAGGCGATCGGCCTGGTCCTGCCGCAGCTCGACGGCAAGCTCTCGGGCGACTCGATCCGGGTGCCGGTCCCGGTCGGCTCGATCGTCGAGCTGAACACCACGGTCGAGCGCGAGGTCACCCTCGACGAGGTGCTCGCCGCCTACCGCGCCGCCGCCGACGGCCCGCTCAAGGGCATCCTCGACTACGCGGACGAGCCGCTGGTCTCCGGCGACATCACCGGCGAGGCCGCGTCCTCGATCTTCGACGCCGCGCTCACCCGGGTCGACGGCCGGCACGTCAAGGTCGTCGCCTGGTACGACAACGAGTGGGGCTTCTCCAACCGGGTCATCGACACCCTGGAGCTGCTCGCCCGAGGCTGACCGGGCCTACCACCAGGGGCCGTTCCGGGACCACCCCGGGACGGCCCCCGGTGGTTCGAGAACGGCGGCGTGACAGGGATGTTGCGCCCGATGACGAATCCCCGGCGGCCCTTGAGCACCCCCGGCCGGTGTGTGACGGTGGACGGCACGCCGCCCGGCCGGTCACCGTCGGCGCCCGGGGGCGCCGAGGAAAGAGGACACCGGTGCCGTCGCACGCGAGGCCCCTGCGCAGGCTGGGATTCCTGACCATCGGACTGTTCGACCCCGCCGACCCGGCCCAGGGGCACGAGCAGACCCTGCGGCTCATCGAACTCGGCGAGCAACTGGGCTTCGACAGCGCCTGGGTGCGCCACCGCCACCTCCAGTACGGCATCTCCTCGCCGGTCGCGGTGCTCGCGGCCGCCACCCAGCGCACCCGCCGGATCGAACTGGGCACGGCGGTCGTCCCGGTCGGCTGGGAGAACCCGTTGCGCCTGGCCGAGGACCTCGCCACCACCGACCTGCTGTCCGGCGGCCGGCTCAACCCGGGCGTCAGCGTCGGCCGTCCCGGCCACTGGGACCGGGTGTCCGGCGCGCTGTACCCGGACACCGCCGAGACCGAGGACTTCGGCTACGAGCGGGTCCGCCGGCTGCTGGGCTTCCTGCGCGGCGAGCCCGCCACCGACTTCAGCGGCGTCGAGGGCATCGAGGTCTACTCCGACCGGGTCCAGCCGGTCTCGCCCGGCCTGGCCGACCGCCTCTGGTACGGCGGGGGGAGCCTGCGCTCCGCCCGCTGGGCCGGGGAGCAGGGGCTCTCGCTGCTCACCAGCAACGTGGTGCGGGCCGAGGAGTCGGAGGACTTCGCCGAGATCCAGCGCTCGCAGATCGCGGCCTTCCGCGCCCACCACCCGCTGGGCGCCGGGGCCCGGGTCTCCCAGGGGCTGGTGGTGATCCCCACCGACAGCGCCACCCCGGAGCAGCGGGCGCGCTACGAGGACTACGTCCGGGCCCGCACGCCGCGGACCGCCACCCCGCAGGGCCCGGCGCGCACCATGTTCGCCCGGGACCTGGTCGGCCCCTCCGCCGCGATCGCCGAGCAGTTGTCCGCCCACGCGGGCTTCCGCGAGGTGGACGAGGTGGTCTTCGCGCTCCCGTTCACCTTCGGCCACGAGGACTACGTCCAGATCCTCACCGACATCGCCGCCCATCTGGCCCCGGCCCTCGGCTGGAAGCCGACCGCCTGACCGGCCGCCACGCGGCGTGCGGCACAACGGGGTCAACGGAACGGGGCGGGGGCTGCAAGGGCCCCCGCCCCGTTCCGTGCGGTTCTGTACCGTTCGCTCCCGGGTGCGGTCAGAGACGCTCGGGCACCGGGTTGCCGACCGCCTCGATCGCGCGTCGGACGGGGACCTGCAGCAGTACCGCGAAGCCGATCACGAAGAACACCAGCAGCGAGATGATCGCCGAGCGGTAGCTGCCGGTGATCTGGTAGGCCAGGCCGAAGACCAGCGGGCCCATCCAACTGGTGCCCCGGTCGCTGACCTTGTAGACACTGAAGTACTCGGCCTCCCGGCCGGCCGGGATCATGTGCGAGAACAGCGAGCGGGACAGCGCCTGGCTGCCGCCGAGCACCAGGCCGATCATGCAGGCCAGGGCGTAGAACCAGGCGGGCTGGTGGGCCGGCATGAAGTAGCCGAGCGCGAGGGTCACCACCCAGCCGACCAGCGAGCCGAGGATGGTGCTCTTGGCGCCGAAGCGGTGCGCGATCCGGCCGAGCAGCAGCGCGCCGCCGATCGCCACTATCTGCACCAGCAGCACGGCGACGACCAGCGAGGTCTGGTCCATGCCCAGCTCCTCGCTGCCGTAGAGCGAGGCCTGCGAGACGACGGTCTGGATGCCGTCGTTGTAGCAGAGGAAGGCGCCCAGGTAGAGCAGCGTCAGCGGGTAGCGGCGCATGCCGCGCAGGGTGCGGCCGAGTTCGCGCAGGCTCCCGGCGGCCGGCTCGGCGTCCTTGCCGTCCCCGGCGCCCCCGTCACGCGCCGAAGGCACCCCGGGCCGCCCCGGGAGCACCCCGGCCCGCGAAGGCAGGCGGAGCAGCGGCACCAGGGTGAAGATCGCCCACCACAGCCCGGCCGAGGCCAGGCAGATCCGCACGGCGGTGCCGGAGGACAGCCCGAACGCGTCGTGGCCCTGGAACAGCGCCAGGTTCGCGATCAGCAGCAGGCCGCCGCCCGCGTAGCCGTAGGCCCAGCCCTTGGAGGACACCGCGTCCCGCTCGTCGGGCGAGGCCAGGCCGGGGAGGTAGGCGTAGGAGAGCGCGACCGACACCGCGTACGCGATGTTCGCGACCACCAGCAGGCCGCCGCCGAGCAGGTAGCGGTCGCCGCCGAGGAAGAACATGCCCATGGTCGCGGCCGAGCCGACGTACGCGGCGCCGCACATCAGCTCCTTGTGCCGCCCGGTGCGGTCCGCGACCGTCCCCAGCAGCAGCATCGCGCCGACCGACAGCAGCACCGAGAACGACACCGTGTACGGGAAGAACGAGCCCGCCCGGATCGACAGGCCCAACGGGTGCACATTGCCCTGGGCGTCGGCCGCCTCCTTGGCGATGGAGGTCAGGTACGGCCCGAGGAACACCGTGAGGACGGTGGCGGAGAAGGCCGCGTTGGCCCAGTCGTTGATGTACCAGCCGAACTGCATGCGGCGCAGCGCGCGGCCGTCGTCGGTGGCGGTCGCCGGATGCTCCGGCAGGTCGGTCGCGGTGCTCATGGGGCGGTTCCTATCACCGTGCTGGAGCCGTTGCCGCCGTGGGGCCAGCATCCGCGCTCGCGGAGGACATCGCGCAGGACGTCGATGCGATCGGCCATGATGCCATCCACACCCAGGTCGAGGAGAGCCCGGATCCGTGTGGCGTCGTCCACAGTCCAGACGTGAACCTGCAGGCCCAGGCGGTGCGCGGCCCGGACGAAGGCCCGGTCGACCACCCGGACGCCCTTGTGCCGCTCGGGCACCTGGGCGCAGGTCCCGGCCCACGGCGCCCCGCCGCCGCGCCCGAGCGGCCCGGCCAGCGAGCGCAGCCGCAGCCGCGCCACCTCGCGCGGGCCGAGCGAGGTGGCCAGCCGGGGTCCGGCGGCGGCCCGTACGGCGGCGAGCCGGGCGTCGGAGAAGCCGCCGACGCAGACCCGGTCCCAGGCGTCGGTCCGGCGCACCGCCTCGACCAGCGGGCCGACGGCGGGCGCCGCCTTGACGTCGATGTTGAAGCGGGCCTCGGGGAAGGCGTCGAGCAGGTCCTCCAGCAGCGGCACCGGCTCGGTGCCGCCGATCCTGGCCTCCCGCACGGTGCGCCACGGCAGCTCGGCCAGCACCCCGGTGCGGTCGGTGACCCGGTCGAGCCGGCTGTCGTGGAAGGCCACCAGGACGCCGTCGGCGGTGGCGTGGACGTCCGTCTCCAGGTACCGGTAGCCGAGTGCGACGGCGGCCTCGAACGCGGCCAGCGAGTTCTCCGGCCGTCCGAGGTCACCACCCCGGTGCGCGAAGGCGAGCGGCCCCGGATGGTCGAGGAAGGGGTGCATGACGTGCTCCGAGCTGCTGGAATCGGTCGCCGCCGGACCTGCCGGCCCCGCGCGCGTTACATTGTGACACTTGCTGTCAAGCTGTAACGGGGGTGGGGGCTCGGCGTCGTCGGGGCGGCTGTTTCCGGCACTTTGCAAAGCCGCACACTTTGCAAAGTCCCGCACTTTGCAAAGTGTGCGGGACTTTGCAAAGTGCGGGAACGGAGCCGCCCGCTGTCCCCGGTCGTCACGCCGGGGCAGCGGGCGGGTTGCACGCGGTTCGGGCCGGTACTGGAGAAGATCCGTGTCCCGCGGACGAAGAGTCCTCCGTCGGGCACCGCTCACCAGGTGACGGGCAGTGACCGCATCCCGTAGATGAACGACTCGGTACGGAACTCGCGCTCGCCGGCCGGCCGCAGCCCCGGCAGCCGGCGGAACAGCGTCTCCAGGGCGATCTGGAGTTCGGCGCGGGCCAGCGGCTGGCCCAGGCACTGGTGCACGCCGAAGCCGAACGCCACGTGCCGTCGGGCGTCCCGGTACAGGTCCAGCTCGTCCGTCGCCCGATGGCCGGCGCCGCCGAACACCGCCTCGTCCCGGTTGGCGGTGGAGAGCATCGCCATCACGCCCTCCCCGGCCCGGACGGTGACGCCGCCCAGCTCCACGTCCTCCAGCGCCACCCGGGGCAGGCCGGTGTGCACGATGGTCAGCAGCCGCAGCAGCTCGTCGACCGCGCCCGGCAGGGTGGCCGGGTCGGCCAGGCCGGGGATCTGCTCGGGGTGCTCCAGCAGCAGGGCGGTCGACAGCGCGATCATGTTCGCGGTCGTCTCGTGCCCGGCGACCAGCAGCAGCACGCCCATGGCGGCCGCGTCCTCCGGGGTCAGGTCGTCCCGCGCCGCGAGTCGGCTGAGGACGTCGTCCTCCGGCTGTGCGCGCTTGCGGGCCGTCAGGTCGCGCAGGTACTCCAGGACCCCCTCCTGGGCCTCCCGGAGCTCCTCCACCGTGCTCTCCCGGCTGAGCATCGTGCGGCTCAGGCTCTGGAAGCGGTCGTGGTCCTCGTACGGCACGCCGAGCAGCAGGCAGATCACCAGCGAGGGCACCGGCAGCGCGAAGTCGGTGACCAGGTCGGCCGCGGTCCGGCCCGCGGTCATCCGGTCCAGTGCCTCGTCCACGATCCGCTGGATCTCCGGGCGCAGCGACTCCACCCGCTTGACCAGGAACTCCCCGGTGAGCATGCGGCGCTGGCGGGCGTGCTCGGGGTCGTCGAGCCGCAGGAAGTCCGGATTGTCGGTGATCAGCTCGCGAGCGCCGGCGACCAGCAGCGGGAAGGACGGGTGGCGGATGTCGGCACTGAACCGGCGGTCGGACAGCACGGTGCGGACCTCGGCGAAGCCGGTGACCAGCCAGCAGAGGTCGCCGTCGGGCAGCTTCGCCCTGGTCACCGGCCCGATGGCGGCGGCCTCGGGGTATGCGGGCGGCGGGCCGAACGGGCAGCCGCCGGAGTGCGGGGCCGGCAGCGGGAGGACGGGGGTGGTGGGTGCGGTGGGTGCGGTGGGTGCGGTGGTCAAGGCGGGGGTCTCCTCACGTCGCGGGTGTTCTCGTCGGGTTCGGGGGCAGGGAGGCTCCCGGCGGGGCCGGCGGCGGGGGTCCGTCAGGCCCCGATCCGCTCGGGCCCGTCCCCGGTGACGGTGATCGCCCGGCCCGGGCAGAGCTCGGCGGCGAGTCTGACGTCGTCGAACTGCTCGGGCAGCACCACGGTCTGACGGAGCATCACCAGACTGTCCCGGTCGTCCTGGTCGAAGACCGCGGGGGCGTTCGTCACGCACATGCCGGAGCTGCAGCAGCGGTCCCGGTCGACGCTCACCTGCATGTGTCGGACACCTTTCGCCAGGGCGGCGCCGACTGCCCGGCGGCCGCCTCTCGTTGTCACGGTCAACCTAGCCATCACTCGTCCGTTCACGGAGGGGTACGGTGGCCGGATCGAGAATGGCTGATTCGGCCCCTGTGCGTGAACCCCCAGTGCGGCGCAGTGCGTTTCAGCCCGCGGTACTTCGCCGGACGGGTCGGCGGACCCGGCCGCACGGACGGCCCCACAGGCCTTCGGCGGTGGCCAACTCCCTTGCGGAGGCCACCGTGTCGGCCCCGGCGGTGCTCTGTTCCGGCCGGTAGCGCACCACCCGGGCGAGAGTCGCAGGTTCGGCCCGGCGGGGTAGCGGGGGGCAGTGCTGGAGGCCGTCGAAGGCGACCTCGACGACGAGTTCCGGTCGGAGCGGCACCGTCCGGGCGTCCCACCCGGTCTCCCGGGCGAGCAACTCGGCAGTCTGCCGGGCGAGTCCGGTCGGCCGGCCCCTTGAAGGACTTGCCGAGCATCACCCACGGACCGAGCCCCGGCTCGCCGGCCGCCCGGGCGGCCGGCGAGGCCCTCGGACGGTCCCGAGGCGGTCGCACCCAAGATCCACTTGAGCGCGGAGGGCCGCTGTCGGGCGTTGTCCCCGGTCATCACGCCGGGACAAGGTGCCGACTCGACGATGTCGCCGAGCAGGTGCGGGACGGCTCGTCCGGCAGATGGCCAAGGCCACGGATGCCGGCAACCAGGATGCTCCGAACCGGGGCGTTGCGACTGCGGATGAGACTGTGAACGACGAAGGCCCGGACCGCGTGCTGCGGTCCGGGCCTTCTGTCGGCGGAGGACACGGGATTCGAACTCGTGAGGGGTTGCCCCCACACGCTTTCCAGTTCTCCCGAACGGCGTCCGCCGGGGTCCGCACCCGTTCTGACCTGCACCGGAGCGAACCTCTGGGCAGCGGCCGAACGCGGCTGGACGGGGGTGAACGAGACCAGCACTGAGACCAGCTCACTGCTGCTCCGGCGGCGTACGAGCGTCTGGACGGCCACAGGCGCTTCGCGGATTGGGTTTGCTTGAGGAAGCTGAGTTGGTGTCAGTCGCGCGCGCGATGATGGTGTCGGGGTCGATAGCCCTCCGATCGCACGGAGAGGAGATTCGGTGAAGCGATGGCTGCTGCTGGCACAGGAGAGGGGAACGGCGTCCAGCTCGTCTCCCAGGATTGAGGAGTGGGAGAACGGGCACTTCGCGGTCGCGGACGTGTCTGCCCATGTGGGTGACTCTGTCCTGTTGTGGCGTCGCGGGCGTGGTGGTGGGGCCGTCGCGCTCGGGAGGATTGTCGAGACGGCTGTCCTTGGGCCGTCTACGTCTCTCCGGTCGATGCTTCTGGGCCAGCAGGACGGTGATGAGGCTGCGCAGGTTGATGGGGTTCGTCCGACTCGGTGCAGGGTACGCGTGGACTTCGACAGGCCGTTTCTGGCCTCACCGCTCTCGGCTGGCTCGTGGGATGTTCCCAAGCTGGGACAGATCGTTCGGGCGGCGGGCCGTGACCTGACGGCGATCTCCCTGTCGGACGCACAATGGGAGGCGCTGACTCGCTGGATCGAGCGTCCGAAGCCGCCGGCTGACTGGCTTTCGGCGTGGAACATCCCCCCTGGGTCTGTGGTCAGCCGTACACAACTGCATGATGTTTACGGTGGGAACTCGCGGGTCACAGCCGGTCCCAGCGCGAAGACGCGGAACGTATTTCTCTTCCTGAACCGAGCGCCCGCCGTCGTGGAGTTGACTTCACGGCTGAGCGGGGACGTGCTGCTCGCGCCGGGCCAGGTTCAACTTGGTGATCGTCTCGCTATGGAGAATCTCGGGGTGCTGAGCCATCTCCGACGCGGACTGCCGTTGCGCGTCTTCGAGGTGCGACATGGCGAGTGCTTGTACGTCGGTGAGTTTGCCATCGTCGAGGACCTCCCGGTTGCCCGATGGATCGAGACTGGCGAGCCGAAAGTCAGAAACTTTGGCGACATGGAATTTGTCCAGATCCGGCAGGCGCCCGTTTTTCGGCTGCGCCAACTGACGGGCGATCGACCGTTCGCCGGCGGATCGGATTCCTTCGAAGGTGCTCCCCGGATCAGTCTGAGTCTTCGGTTGGCTAGCACTGATGACGAGTGCAATATAGCTCCTGAGGGAAGCGACCATGATTCGCCAGTCATGGCGGCCGCCACGGAGGCAGTCCGTGGGTCTGGCAGCAGTACAGGAGCTGACACCATCCGAAGGCTGCTGAGTCTGCTGGAGCACGACCATGAAGCCGCCCGGGCTATTGGTGAGATCGACGAAGCCCAGGCGTTCGCGACTCTTGTGCAGCATGCAAGGAGGCGCAACGATCTCGCTGAGTTGCGTGCCGTGGCAGAGAACCCAGATAGCGCGGAGAGCGATCTCCAGAAATGTCTGCAGCGCATGACCTGGGTCTTCGGCGCGGATTTCCTCTCCGGCTCCGCGCGGCGGGACCTAACGGCGCAGGATCAGCTTGATCTGTCCCTGATCAGGCCGGATGGGTCTCTGCACGGCGTAGAGATCAAGAAAGCCAAGATCGGTAGCCTCATCAAGAAGCATCGGAACCACCTCACTGTCGGCGCCGACATTAACGATGCGATGGGTCAGGCGCTGAACTACCTGCGCAGCCTTGACGAGCATCGGCATCAGATCTTGGCCGACTTCAACATCGACTGCCGCCGCGCCACGATGACCGTTGTAATCGGGCACGCGTCGTTCGTTACAGGAAAGGTCACTGCCGAGCAGGTCGCTGAGACGATCAGGACCTACAACAGCAACATGACCCGGATCACGGTCGTCACCTATGACCAGCTCATCGAAGCTGCGCAGCGCAGTCTCGATCTCGCGGAGCCGTCTGCTGCTGATCGGTAGGACGTGCCGCAGGATCGGGCGCGGTTGGCGACGTCCGGGCGGTGTGCCGTTGGCTTAAGGCGGCGCCGCGTGGCGCTTCGAGGGCTGCGTGCACTTGAGCGCAAACCCGTGGAGAACGAGGTAGGGCCCGACCGCAGAATGGTCGGGTCCTACACTCGCCCTGGCGGGCGTAGACGGAGGATCCGAGATTCGAACGCGTGAGGCGTTGCCCCCAACACGCTTCCAATTCTTCCGGACGCCGTCCGCCGGGGTTCGCACCCGTTCTGACTCGTGGCGGAGCGGGCCGCCGGGCAGCGGCTGGACCCGGCCGGACGGGGATGAACGAGGCTAAAACTGAGACCAGGCGACTGGCTGTGGCAGCCCATGGCGGCCGAGGGCCTACTTCGGGAAGTTGCCAGCGAGCCACCCATCCACTACTGAGAGTGCAAGGGCCTCCTGGAGCGAGGGGGCCATTTTGATGATCTTGGTGAGGAGCTCGCGCGCCTGGTCGGGCGGGAGTAGCTCCGAGAGCATATGGCTGCCGTCGCCGAGCTGACTCCCGCTTGCGCAGTCGATGTAGATGTCGACGAGACCTCGCCTGGTCGGCGCCACCCAGATGAACGCAGTGCCGCTCGCCAGCGACTCGCTGACCTTGATCAAGTTCTGTTGAGGTCCGGACGTGGAGGTGTTGGCCGATCGCGTGCTGGCGGTTGGCAGCGCTCCCCCCCAAGCGCGCTCGGTGAGTTCGCCCCACACTCGGGCGGCGATGGTGCGGGGATCTACGCCTTCGGATGGGGCGCAGTCCTTGTCACGCATCTGGCTGCTCTGAGCGGTCATGCTCCTTGATCCAGAAGACGCGGCGGGCGAACCGAAAGGGCGCTTCGCCTGCCGGAGCGTCCGGCTTGAGTGCCGAGTACCTCACCCGCCGGCCATGCCCGTTCCAACGGACAGGGCCGCGACGGGGACGGTCCGGAGGCGCCGCTCCGCTTTCAGGAATCAATGATCGACATTGACGTGGTCAGCCAGAAAGCCGCGGATGCAGCGAGTGATCGACGTCGGAACATTGCGTTCGTACCCACGTTCCTATCTCTACTGGTCGCGCTCTTCTCGATCTCGCAACTCATCGCGGGACGGATCTGAGTAGCTGTCGACCTTGTTCATCATCCGGGACAGTCAACGTCAGCAGTCACATATGGCATGGCGGTTCGCCGAGGTGTAGGTGATGAACCAGGCATCTGCTCAGCAGGCCCAGGTCGAGCCAGTCCCCCGATACTTCGGGCTGCAGCGCGATCCCGGTCGCGATCTCGACCTGGGCCGAGAGCTCGGTGAGGGCCTGGGCGAAGCCCGTTGGGGTCGCTCCGTTGTGGGCGGTGAGGGTGAGGGTGCGGCGTTCCGAGCATCGGACGCCCTCGGTGATCTTCTGGCCGGGTCGGTAGCCGACGTGTTCGAGGAGCCATCCGGCGCTGGCCCGCAGCCGGCCGTCGCTGTCGGTGTGGACGGGGCAGCCCGCCGCTGACCAGCGGGCGGCCTGGGTGGCGGTGACGAGCGGGTTGAGGAACACGGAGCCGGCTTGGCGTGCGTCGGGGCCGTGGGGGTCGAGGAGGAGGCCGCGGCGGTGCCGGTTGGCGAGGACGGCCGCGGTGACCTCGCTGACCGGCGGCCTGGCCCCGGGCTGGACGCCGAGTTCCTCGGCGAGCGGCTGGTAGGAGATGGGCGCGGCCGCGGAGCGGGTCAGGCGGAAGGCGACGGTGAGGATGGTCCAGCGGCCTGGGTCGTGTTTGAAGCGGCTGTCGCGGTGGCGGAGTCGGCACGCCTGGGCGGGCAGGGTCCGCAGCCGGCCCATGTCCCAGTCCCAGGCGGTCAGGTGGTCCAGGGTGTCGCCGACCTGCTGGCCGTAGGCGCCGGCGTTCTGGACGGGGGCGGCGCCGACGGTGCCAGGTATTCCGGCCAGGCACTCGATCCCGGACAGGTGTTCGGCAGCGGCCCAGGCGGTGAGGTCGATGAGCGGGTGGCCGGCCAGCACGGTCACCAGGACCGTGTTGTCGTCCTGCCGCTTCGCGGTGATGCCCCGGGTGTTCATAACGGCGACGGTGCCCGTGTGACCGGTGTCGGACGCGATGATGTTGCTCCCGTGGCCCAGGGTGAGGGGGCTGTACTCCTCCCGGCGGCCGACGGTGTGCACCAGCTCCTGCCAGTCGTCGGGGTCGGAGACGTACAGCGGTTCGCCGACCGGGCCGCCGAGCCGCAGGGTGGTGAGGGAAGCGAGCGTGAGGTGGGGCACGGGGCCTCCTACGGTTCGTCGGTGATCGCTTTCAGGGCGAGGGCTCGCAGCGGGGCCAGGCGGGTGCGGTTGTCCTGGTGGTGGTAGACGGCGTTGGTGCAGATGGCCAGGTAGCGCCCGGTGTGCGGGGCGAGGTAGAGGCTCGTGCCGGTGAAGCCGTGGTGGTAGGCCACCCGGCCGTCGTCGGCGAGGATCCACGCCAGGCCCCGGTCGAGACCGGGCTCGATCCCGGCGAGCGGCTGGAGGCTGTTGGCCAGCCAGCGGCCCAGGTCCCCTCCGTTCGCATGCGAGGACAGCAGGGCGGTGGCGAAGGCGGCGAGGTCGGCCGGGGTGGTGAACACCCCGGCGTGGCCGGCGACGCCGCCGAGCAGGGCGGCGTTGTCGTCGTGCGGCATCCCCCACAGCCGGGGAGCGCCGGGCAGCCGCTGCTCGGTCGGTGCGACCCGCGCGGAGCGGGTGAGGGGACCGTAGGCGGTGGCGGTCATTCCGAGGCTCTGCCACAGGTCGGCCGCCAGCTCGTCCAGGCGGTGGCCCCGGGTGTGGGCGAGGACCAGGCCGAGGAGGATGAAACCGCGGTTGATGTAGCGGTGGCCGGCTCCGGGCTCGGCGATCAGGTCTTCGCCGCAGATCAGTTCGGCCAGCGGCTCGGTGCGGCCCCGGTACCGGTCGAGGCGGGTGTCGGCGCGCAGGCCGGAGGTGTGGGAGAGGATCTGGCGGGCCGTGACCCGGCCGCCGGGTGCCTCGGCCGGGACGTCGGGCAGCAGCTCGCGGACCGGGGTGTCCAGGGTGAAGGACTCGTTGAGGGAGGTGCCGACCAGCGGCCAGGTGGCGAGCACCTTCGTCAGCGACGCCACGTCGTACACGGTGTCCGGCCCCGGCCGGGCATCGCCGCACTCGGGGGCGACGATGCCGGAGGCCAGGAATCCGGGCTCGGCGTCGAAGGTGCCGTGGGCGATGACGCCACCGGGGACAGGGCCGTCGGCGGTCATCAGTTCCAGGCACTCGCTCAGGTCGGCGAGTGCGTTCGGGCTCCACGGCACGGTGAGGGTCACGACTGCTCCTGGTTGATCGTCAGGGTGGCACCGAGCGCGGCCAACTTCGGCAGCAGGCTGCCGTATCCGCGCCGCAGGTGGTACATCCCTCGGATCGTAGAGGTGCCCTCGGCCGCCAGGGCGGCGAGCACGAGGGCGGTTGCCGCTCGGATGTCCTCGCCGGCCACGTCGGCGGCGCCGAGCGGGGACCGGCCCCGGACGGTGATCACGGAGCCGCTCGCGTTGACGGTGGCGCTGAACGCGGTGAGGGCGGGCAGGTGGGTGTCGCGCCGGGTGTAGATCCACTCCTCGATCCGGGAGGCGCCCTCGGCCTGGGTGAGGAAGGCGGTCAGCTGGGGCTGGACGTCGGTCGGGAAGCCGGGGTGCGGGCCGGTGGCCGTCTGCACCGCCCACGGCCCGGCCGGGGTGCTGACGGTGGTCCCGCCGTCCACCGGGTCGAGTCGGATGCCGGCGTCGGCGAACACCGACACCAGGCCGTCCGGGAGGGCGGCGGCGGGGAAGCCGTCCAGGTGCACGGTGCCGCCGGTGATGGCGGCGGCCAGGGCCAGCGTCGCGGCCTCCAGCCGGTCCGGAGGAACGGTGAACACCCCGCCCTGGACGCGGTCGGTGCCGGTGACGTTCAGGGCGTTCCTGCCCCGCCACTCGATGCCGACGCCGGCCTGCGAGAGCAGGGCGGCGGTGTGGGTGACCTCGGGTTCGACGCTGGGGTTGAGGATCGCCGAGGTGCCGGGGGTGCGGGCGGCCAGGAGCATCGCGGTGACCGTCGCCCCGAGGCTCGGGCCCCAGGCTCGGGTCTCGGCGTCGGTGACGAACGGCAGCCGCTTGCCGGTGAAGCGGGCCCGTACCCGGCCCCGGTCCACCTCCACCTCGGCCCCGGCAGCTGCCATCGCGGCCAGGTGCCGGTCGATGTACCGCGCGCAGAAGGCGTTGCCGCCGGGCAGCGGGAAGGTGACCTTCCCGGCGCGGGCCAGCAGGGCGCCGGCCATCCGGCCATGCACCGGCTGACCGACGCGCCCCCTCTCGTGACCCTTTCTCATGACCGTTTCCCGAGCCCGTCGGCCTCCGGTCGTTGCTCGGGCGCCGGACGAATCCGCTGTCGAAAGTGAGAAAGGCCACACCCCGACATGGTCCCCTGCGTCCGCTAGGGTCGGCTTAGACCCGCCCTGAACTGGGATTTTGCGTCGGCCGCAGCGATGTGACCGCCGCGGGTCTGGCCTCCCCTGGAGAATTGCATGACCGATCTGGCATTCCGCTCCGCAGGTCAGCTCGCTGCCGCGGTCGCGGCGAAGGAGGTGTCGAGCGTCGAGCTGCTCGACCACTTCCTCGCCCGGGTGGAGCGGCTCGATCCGAAGGTGAACGCCGTCGTCGCCCGGGACGAGGAGGGTGCGAGGGCCGCGGCGCTGGCGGCCGACCGCGCGGTATCCCGCGGCGAGCCGCTCGGCCGCCTGCACGGCGTCCCAGTGACGATCAAGGACAGTCTCGAGGTTGCGGGCATGCGGACCACCGGAGGGTCGACCCGCTGGGGACATCACGTCTCGACGAGCGACGCCGAGTCGGTCGCACGGCTCAAGGGCGCGGGAGCGGTCGTCTTCGGCAAGTCCAACATGCCGCCCGACGCCCGGGACTGGCAGACCTACAACGAGGTCTACGGGACCACCAACAATCCGTGGGACCCGACCCGCGGACCCGGCGGTTCGTCCGGCGGGTCCGCCGCGGCACTCGCCGCAGGGCTGACGGGCCTGGAGCTCGGCGGCGACACGGCGGGCTCGATCAGGGTGCCCGCCCACTTCTGCGGCGTCTACGGGCTGCGCCCCTCCTTCGGGATCGTGCCGAGGTACGGGAGCGTCTCGGGACATGCTCCCGGGACGCTGGCGGACTTCGACATGGCGGTACTCGGCCCGCTCGGCCGGCACGCCGACGACCTCGACCTGGGCCTGGACGTCCTCGCAGGGGCGGACCACGACCGCGCCCCGGGATGGCGGCTGGAGCTGCCCCCCGCCAGGTCGAGCGCCCTGCGGGACTTCCGGGTCGCGGCATGGCTCGACGACCCGTTCTGCCCCGTCGACAGCGAGCTGACCGCGATCATGCAGGCCACGCTGGAGGCGGTGCGGGCCGAGGGCGCTGTCGTGGTCGAGGGCGAGGGGCCGGTCGGGCTCGAAGAGACGATGGCCCTCTACCAACCGTTGCTGATGGCACAGAGCGGGCTGGTCGAGCCGGACGAGTCGTTTGCCGGGCTCGTGGAGGCCGCCATGGCGGAAGGGGCCGGCGGCGGGTTCGCGTCGGACCTGACGCTCCGCTTCCGTGACTGGCACGACCTCGACGAACGCCGGCAGCACTCCCGCCGCCGCTGGGCCGAGTTCTTCCGCGACGTCGACGTGCTGATCTGCCCGGTGAGCCCCACAGCCGCCTTCCCCCACGACCACCGACCCGACCCCGGCTGGTCGGTCCGAACTCTGCGGGTCAACGGCGCCGACCGGCCGTATCGCGAGATGCTCACGTGGATGGCACCGTCGTCGCTCAACCATCTGCCTGCGGCGGTGGCACCTGTCGGGGCGACCCGGGACGGGCTTCCCGTCGGCATCCAGGTCATCGCGCCCTACCTGCACGACCGCACCGCGATCCGGTTCGTGCAGTGCCTCGCGGAGGTGATCGGCGGGTTCCGCCGTCCGCCGGGATTCTGAGAGCCGCCACCGGGCTCGTGCCGGTGCCCGCTCGACTGGCTGACGTCACCGGGCGGCCACGGCGACCGTGACGCCTGCAAGCCAGCCCGGCCACGATCTGGCGAGCACTGCGGCCGGAGCGTTCGCACCATGCCTCGGCCCGGACCGGGACGCCGGAGCCGGGGTCGTGGAACGACGAAAGCCCGGACCGCTGAGCGGTCCGGGCCTTCTGCCGGCGGAGGATACGAGATTCGAACTCGTGAGGGGCTGCCCCGAACAGGCTTTCCAAGCGTGCGGCTTTGCAAAGTGCAGAATCCGGCCGCCCGTGGTTCGGGCCAGTAGGGCTGGCAGGGTAGGTCGGACCGGTGAGGCAGGTCGGGCCGGGGCAGGTCGAGGCGCCCGCCGTGCGGCGCGCCTCGGGGGTGGGGCGTGATGGCGGGGG